>JAYSOP010000588.1:0-2273 GCA_043722905.1 Chryseolinea sp. | reverse complement strand
TCATAGCCTTCAGGTAATAGGCTATGGTTGTTATTCCCTGAACAGGCGTACAAAAATAACGCTGTAAGCAGGATTGTTAAATCCCATTTTTGATTTTTCGGCAGCATATTCTGTGTCAATGCCGTTATGTTAACCACGATATTCCGTGAAGATATAAATTATTGACGTTAACCCTAAGTTTCGGAATAACAATTGATGGCACATTTTGCAATTCAGCGGGCAACCGTTAACTTTATTACGCTCCAAATCCCAAACAGGAATTACCACATGAAAACCATTTTCAAAAACATTCTCGTTATATTCTTGCTATCGGGTATTGTTAATAGTGGCAGCACGCAAGGAATGCCCCTGGGGAAAATCATTGTGCTGATGACTCCGGATTTCAAGAAGGATGCGAAGCCGGAAGCGCTTCAAACCTTTATCAAGGGGGAAATCTTTCCGATGTATGATCAGGATAAACCAGGTTCAAATTTTTACTTGTTCCAGGCAGACCGTGGAGACAAAAAAGGAAGCTATCTCCTGGTGTGCGGACACAAGACTTTCGCCAACCGCGAAAAGATGCCCGCGGGTAGCCCGTTTACCGATAAAATCCTTTCCAACCATGCATCATCTTCAAAGGCCTCTGACTTCTTTTCAAATTCAGATACCTACACAGAATATCAGCTCATTGGGTCCGAAAATTTCCAAGCATTGCCTGACGTCGGCATTCTTGGAATACATTATATTAAAGTCAAAAAAGGCCGCTCAGAACAATTTGAAAAATTTGTCAAGGAAAAAATGCATCCCGCAGTGGGGGATTTGCTACCGGATATGCATCTGCTTACCTATAAAGCAACCGCAGGGGATCGAAAAGGAACCTATATAACTATTTTTGCCATCACCTCCGTCGAAGCCCGCGATTTGTATTGGCCTGCCGGGAGACCGGAGACGGAAATTCTCAAACAATCATTTGCCCCGCATAAGAAACTAGCTGGGGAGTTGGGAGGCTATCTGGCGGAGGGTTCTTATCTTGAGCCAACCGGAGGTGCCGCCGCTATCTTCGAAAGCAAGGAGTGGACCGATTATATTCATCAAAAATGAAAAAGGCATCTTAAAAAAAACGTTCAAACAACCAAACTTTAGTGATATGAGATTATATTATTTAACCGCGTTTCTCGTGGTGATGAGCCTTACGCTTTTGGCCCAATCAAACGAAAAAATTCCCGCTGGATTTGTATCCTTATTTAACGGTAAAGATCTAACAAACTGGAAAGTACCTGAAGGTGATAATGGACATTGGAAATTAGTGGATGGCGTGATTGACTATGACGCCGAAAGTGAGGCAGAGGACAAGAACCTTTGGTCTGCAAAAGAATTCCATGATTTTATTTTGTATGTGGATTGGAGAATAAAAGAAACTCCCTGGAATAACCCAAGGGTACCGCTGATATTGCCCAGTGGCCTTCATAAACTGGATGAAAAGGGCAAAGAAATTACGATGGTAGTGCCAGATTCTGACTCAGGCATATTGTTGCGTGGGGAAGGTAAATGTCAGGCAAACATATGGGGTTGGCCGATTGGTTCTGGAGAAGTGTATGGTTATCGGATGGATGACAAGATGCCACCTGACGTCCGCCGCGGGGTTACGCCAAAAGTCAATGCCGACAAGAATATAGGTGAGTGGAATACGTTCAAGATCACCATGAAAAAAAACCGCATGACGGTGGAGCTGAATGGCATTGTGGTAATTGAAAACGCTCTGTTGCCTGAACTTCCTGAAAAAGGTAGGATAGGATTGCAACATCATGGATCAAAAAAGGACGGTGCCTGGGTTAGTCCTCCCAGTCTGGTTCAGTTCAGGAGAATATATATCAAGGAAATTTAAGTGCCTTAGGCGATCCTTTTATCTGAATTTTTATTCAAGGGCATTGGGAAATAATTATTGAAAAACGCTTGAAAATGTGTGGTAATTTTACTAACTTATTTAGTTACCCCATCAGGTGGTTCAACATATTTCCCAATGTCCGATTATCCTTGCGGATCACCGAACGTCAGAAATTCACCTTTTCTAAAATCATAGAGATGATGTTCGCAGCTAAATCACAGTACATTCGATTGTTTAGAATGCGTGTTATCCTTTGGACATATTATTTCAAAGCATTCCACAATATCTGCACGGGATGCACGGCTTTTCTTCCTGTCCCATCTTTGATTTGATGCCGGCAGCTTGTTCCCGGTGCAGCTATGATCACATTTTCGGGTTGCTTTCTAATGGTTGGAAAAAGTACCAGTTC
>JAYSOP010000587.1:0-2109 GCA_043722905.1 Chryseolinea sp. | reverse complement strand
GACCGAAGTTTGGCGACAGCTTCCCTTAATGATACATTAGAGTAAAACACTTGCTCCTGAACATAATCTCCCTCCGGAATACCGGCAGCGTGGCCAATGCGAAATATATATTTTGAATATATAACCGATGCTTTTGGTGTTTCCAATGCGATAGAGGACGCTTGTAGTGCTAACTCCATAAATTCTTTGAATAATTATTATATGAAAACTTTCTCTTTATCGTACAGCAAAGCACGATCCACTTCATCCAGAAACTGACGGGGTTCAAATGGTTTCACGAGGTATGTGAATGCACCGAGGTCAAGGCATTGCTTTCTCATATCATCATATCCTGATAAAATGATGACTGGAATGTTTTTGAATAAGCCGCTATTGCTTAGATTCTCCAGTAATTCTATACCGTCCAGGGAGGGCATCTTAATGTCTGAAATGATGAGGTCACAATTGTTTCCGTCTGAGAGCCAAGACCAGGCCTCCATTCCATCGTTCATGACGATGACTTCGTACTTGCCACGCAAAATCTTTTCAAGAAGCCAGCACAAAGGCGCGTCATCCTCAATGACTAAAACCTTTTTCATGTCGATTAGTAAAGTAAAATTAAATCCAACTACACCAACTCCCTATAAATTTTGATACCAACCTGCGGCAGTTTGAACGCCGCTTAGAAATATAAAGGTGAAATAAAAAAAGATAGGAGGTATCAGAATAACGACGAAACAAAGATTGCCTCCGGTAACGTTTGGTTTCGGTCGATCTTCTGACTTTGGGTCATTGCAAACTCAGGAACGTAGTACAACTCTTTCGGGAATTCAAAGGGTGATATGATTTTTTTGAGCTGATCCAAAGATTCCATTAACCTTTCTGAGGAGAATTGTACACCTTCAATGACCAGAATAATCTTATTTCCGAGTTTTTCATCAGGCGAAGCGGCAATAAAGAACCGGTTATTGAAGCGGCAGTTGTAGAGTATTTTTTCAAGTGCGTGCTCAATTTTTTCCGGCATCACCTTAACCCCACCACTATTGATCACTGAATCCCAACGACCGAGCCATATGAATTTGTCTGAGTCAATTATTTGAACGAGATCATTCGTGACCACAGCGGCTGGAAGATAAGCGGCTTTTATGACGAGGCACCCCCTGTTATCCATCGTGATTTTGATGTTGGGCAAAGTCTGAAAATACAGCTGCTTCAAATTTGTGTTGACCAATCTTAGCGCTATATGAGAGGCTGTTTCTGTCATTCCATATGTTTCGTAACATGCGCACTGAAACCGCTGAAGTTGTTCCTGATTTTTCAAGCCCTGTGCGGCACCTCCAATCAGGATTTTATCTATGTTATTCAGCAAATGGGGATGTTTTGACTCAAGGACTGCGGAAATTTGATAGGGGACTAATGCGGTGAATTCTACACTTTTATCCACGGGTATTTTAACCAATGGATTGGCTACCGGGTCCACAGCGGTAATGTGCATTCCGGTTGTTAAACACCTTACCAACATCATTTTACCTCCAATATACCTGGTGTCAATGCAGACCAGTGCGCGGTCAGATTTGGAAAGGCCCAGTCTAGCGGAGGTCTGAAGAGCACTGGCTACCATTGTTGTTCTGTTCAGTGAGATTACTTTTGGGGGGCCTGTAGAGCCGCTGGTTGTCATCTCAAAAGAGTCGACTCCGGATAACCACTCTCGAATAAATTGGAAAGTAGTTTGTTCAAATGGGGTTCGTGGATTTTCGTTTTGACCGGTTAATTTTTCAAATGAAACCAGCCTGCCATTAATCCATAAGGATGAGAAGGGATACTGATCCAAGGGGCCAACCTGTTTTATACCTGATAAGGCTGAGGTCAAAAGTTGCTTTATCAATCTCAATGGTGATTAATTTCAGTTAGTTATGGAAACTGAGGATACTTGGACCAGTCGGGATCTCTTTTTTCCAGAAATGCATTCTTGCCCTCCTTTGCTTCTTCACTCAGGTAATATAATAGAGTAGCATTACCAGCCAGTTCCTGGATACCCGCCTGGCCGTCTAGCTCAGCATTAAAGGAGGACTTAAGCATTCTTATGGCCAATGGACTTTTACCGATTATTTTTTTTGCCCATTCAACATA
>JAYSOP010000586.1:0-1594 GCA_043722905.1 Chryseolinea sp. | reverse complement strand
CAAATGGACCGCAAAAATACCAGGCGGAGCAGGAACAGTATCCTGGGGGGCTGAAATAGTGGAGGATCATTATAACGAATTGATCTCCTGGCGCTCCTTACCAGGATCGACTATTGATAATGCCGGT
The DNA here is from genome assembly GCA_043722905.1 of Chryseolinea sp. GTDB lineage: Bacteria > Bacteroidota > Bacteroidia > Cytophagales > Cyclobacteriaceae > Chryseosolibacter. The sequence continues at coordinate 1,467 of JAYSOP010000586.1, read as the reverse complement.
CAGGTATCTTTTAAAGATGGTCTTAATAATGAAACCGAGATTAAGGTCCGGATTACCTATCGGTTACCTGGCGGTGATATTGGAGGTATTGCGGCCAAACTTTTTAGTCCTTTGGCAAGGAAAATCATGATCCAGGATATTCGTGATTTTAAAAGCATCATGGAAACTGGAATGGCAACCAGCAATATCCCATTAAAGAAAAAGAAAGGAAAGCGGCATCAGGAAGTAAATGGCAATCATTAACAATTAGTCGGTAATCAGTAACAACTGCACGGTTATTGATTACCGATTTAAATACGAGCCTGATAGGTATACAATTGAAAATACCTGCCTTTCCTTTGAATAAGTTCTTCATGATTTCCCCGCTCTGCAATTGAACCATGTTCCACTACCAGTATTTGATTAGCCTGTCGGATGGTGCTTAGCCGGTGCGCAATGACAAAAGTCGTTCTTCCTTTCATCAGGTTGGAGAGACTTTCCTGAATGAAAGATTCACTTTCTGTATCGAGATTAGAAGTAGCTTCATCCAAAATCAAAATCCGGGGATCTGCCAGTATGGCCCTGGCTATTGCAATGCGTTGACGTTGACCACCGGATAATTTTACTCCACGTTCTCCAATCACCGTGTCCAGTCCGTTTTCAAAACGTTCTGTAAACTCCTGCACATACGCTGCCTGAACTGCCTTTTCCAAATCCTGAAGGGATGCATCGGGTCTTGGAAATAAAATATTTTCGCGGATGGTTCCTTCGAAAAGGAAATCGTCCTGGAGGACTACACCCAGTTGTTTTCGGTAACTATCCAGATTGATATGGGAGAGGTTCATACCATCAACCGTTATTACACCCCTAATCGGCGTCAGGAAGGTAGCTACAAGGCCCGCAATAGTTGTTTTCCCTGAACCAGAAGTGCCCACCAGCGCTGTTACGGTCCCTGCAGAGGCATTAAAACTGATAGCATTAAGTACATTTTTATTTTCCTCATAGGCAAAAGAAACCTGGTCAAAAACAATATCACCATTAATTTCACCCACATAAACGGTACGGGTTGATCCATCATCCTCCAATGGCATGTTCATGATCTCTTCCGTGCGATCTAGGCCGGCAAACGCTTCCGTTAATTGGCTTCCAATATTACTCATTTGTACAATCGGGGCGATCATGAACCCCAGGTATAAGGTGAAGGAAAGGAAATCACCAAAAGTCAATTCACCCTGCATAATCATATAGCTACCCATTCCCATAATTCCGGTACTGGCAAGCCCCAATAAAAACGTCGCTGAACTGGTAACTATACTCGTCGAGGTTAGACTTTTTTTTACGTTAAGAAAAAGTTTTTCAACCCCCCTTTCAAAAGTCTTTATTTCCTGCTCTTCCGCGTTAAAACCCTTAATCACTCTTATCCCATTAAGTGTTTCCGTTAACCTCCCGGTCACCTCAGCATTGATAACCCCACGCTCACGAAAGATG
>JAYSOP010000585.1:0-13789 GCA_043722905.1 Chryseolinea sp. | reverse complement strand
TAAAATCCAGTTTAACTTTTCTGCGCAAAACACCCTGGGCAAGGAAAAAAGTTGAAGATCTCTATTTGGATTCGATAGAAAATTCGTGAAAGTATAGACCTGCGTCAGATTTCTGAAAAATGAAGGGTCGCAGATTTTTCCAGCTTCCCGGCTAAGGCTTCGAATAAAGCTGAATTGAAATCCCGATGAATAAAAACGACTTGTTGTCCCTGGTACGTCTGAATATTGGCCGATTCCAGAGCCGAATTACTGATGGCTTCAAACCATTGGACAGTATCAAAGACAATGTCCGCTATGTTCTGCTCACCAAGGAGGATGATCTGTGTGTCATTTGGTTTTGCCCTAACGGTCAATTTAGCAAAATTGTCAAGCACAAAGATCAGCTTAAGCGTTTTTCCATTATTTTGATAGGTGCCCACGATGAGAAGGCCAGGTTTGGCATTTTGAAAAAAGTGATCAATGTCAACCGTTTTCTTTTTGTTTTCTGATAGACGGTCATCATCATCATCGTCGTCGTAGTTATTATCATCATCATCATCATCATCATCATCGTCATCGTCATCGTCATCGTCATCGTTATTATCATCGTTATTATCATCATCGTCATTATCATCATCATCCCCATCGTCATCATTTTCCCCTTCATCCTCATCTTCCTCGTGATCGCCATCACCGTCGTCGTTATCATTTTCATCGTCATCATCTTTGTCACCAGAATTATCGTCAGGGTCATTTCCCCCGTCATCGGGTGCACCCCCATCTATGATTTCTTCCTTGATAACGAGTTCATAAGTATCCTGGAAAAGGATCAAATGAAAATCCAGTTGATTATAGTTGCGGGACGGCAGATTAAAGCTTACCTGGCTGGAATCGTGTTTGCTGAGTTGATAAGGAGGCTCTTCGGTAGGAATAGGATGGGTGAGATTGGTATTTTCTCCCTGACCATTTCCGGTGACGTTAATTTCATGAAGTTTAAGGTAGGCCTCGTCAATATGAACCTTTCCATCCATGGCTGTTTGCGATCGTAACCGGAAAAAAGCCTTTATGTGTGCGGCCTGGAAGACCTGCTCAGGCGTACAGCCGGTTACAAAAATCAAAACCAATATTGAGGTGATGATTGAAACCAATGTCATTTTAAATTTTCCCATCTCGATAATTCCTTTTCGTAACGCCCATATTATCCATTACCTAAATAAAACCTTGCCAAGGTTTGGAGTATGTTGATTGGGGATTTTCAAACTTACAGGCCAATGCTATCCTGCAATTCCAGGCAGGCTGTTAGATCAGGCTAATGCCGCTTGTATTGCCGATTCGATAGAATCTTTGTAATATGAAAATGAGATTTTGCCAGCTAACCCCTTGCGCTTGTTGGGTAATGTTAATGAAGGGTTTACTTAGTCAAAAACAATAACACTACCTGAATCTTAATTGGCCGCATGAAACTCCGTACGCTTCTGAATTGGATAGCCAAAGTAGTGAAGGCATTGTGGCTTTTTTTTGCGGGTGTTTTATCAGTGGTTATCATCTATTACCTGCTGACGGGTGTGGAGCAGGGGATCGACGTCGTTATTCAGAGCGGAGAATTACTTGATTCCGGAATGCTAAGCATTTTTGCTGTTTTCCTCTGGTCATTTCTTGTGTGGTATAGTTGCCGTACCCTGAGTTACATTAAACAAAAAAAGGACGATGAAATATTCTCTAAGAAAAGTCCGGATGACTCTTTGAGTGCCGCGCTTTATAAAAAGAATTGCATCCCGTCAGGTTTGTATCAGCATATTCCCAGGATGCTCGCGTATAATTGTTTTGTCAGTGTACAAGTAGCCATTTTTCATCTGCCAACTTTTTTTGCCTGGTCTGGCTTGGTGATGATCCTGGTTATTGTGGCACATAATGTATTGTATTTTTTGGTAACTGCGTGGCTTCAAAGGGAACCTCATCATGCAAAGAATAAAATACATGGATTTATCACCAGAGCATTTATCGCTGGTTATTGCACATTCATTGTTTTTCAAATTATGGAAGCAGGGCAAGGAATTGACCTCCTGGCTCATCCCCTCCGACACAAATTCTGGTTGAGTGTAATTGCATTGCTCATGTTTGTATTGCAAATAACCATTGTTTTTCTCTTTATCCTCCGACGGAGAATAATTGATCAACGTAAAAAAGACCTGACACTTAAACCATCAAAAATACTGGCCTGGATAGGCTTCAATCCTGCGTATAACGCGGCTGAAGTTCCTTATTTTAATCTCTTAAATGGTTTTGCCGCGGTGGCCATTGTTATTTATTTATCCGCTATTTTTGTCATGTCCTTTGCAGATGTTATGGGGCCCATGGCCTTCACGTTACTGGCATTGGGTATTCTCGCGGGTTTTTCAAACCTGCTGACACTGATCAGCATTCGAATTTCTTTTAATGTTATGATTATTCTTCTGGTCATGGCTTTTTTATTTGGCCAATACCGCGACCCCTATCCAATCAGGTTTATCGAAAGTGGTAGCACCGTTAACTTTGGGGCGCGCCCTGATATAAAGACTTACCTAACCAAATGGTTTAGCAGAAGATTACCCTTGTTGAATTCGGCTGACTCCACCAAAAACTTTCCGGTATACCTTGTGTTGTCAAATGGGGGCGCGTCAAGGGCGGGCAAATGGACAAGCAGCGTATTAAGCACTTTGCAGGACACCAGTTATCGCAGCGATACTCCAAAGGATAATTTTAAGGAGCATATCCTTTGCATTGCCGGGGCTTCAGGCGGGGCGGTAGGAAACAGTGCCTTTTACAGCCTCTTAAAAGCCTCTCATGAAAAAACACTTTCACCCAATGATTTTGCCAGGCATACAGACTCATTTTTTAAAACTGATTTTTTGACTTACACCTTGGGCAGACTCCTGGGCCCCGACATATTTAAACATCTGATTCCTTTTAATATTCCTGTCGATAACCGCGCAGACGCTCTGGAAAATGTTCTTAGCGAGGGATCAGAAGATGAATTATTAAATACTTTTTTTAAAAAACCTCTGACTGAAGTTTTAGATACCACGGGGGCTCTACCCATCCTCTTCATTAATACAACACAGGTGGATAATGGAATGCCAGGTGTCATTAGTTCTGTGTTGTTGCCTGAACACTCACAACGCGTAGATGTTCTTTCCCTGGTAGACAGTATGGGTGCTCATTCCGACAAAGGAAATCTGACCCTCAGCACAGCTGCTGTTTTAAGTTCTCGCTTTCCATACGTTTCGCCCGCAGGAAAAATATTTGACCGGTATTATGTTGACGGTGGGTATTTCGACAACTCAGGGGCTGGAGCCGTGCTGGAATTCATCCAGGAATTAAACCGGTTTCTGGAAGATACCCTTCAGGAGGATATTATTAAGTTTCGAAAGCGTTTTACCTTTCACCTGCTGCATATCACCAATTCGGAGATCCTGACCAGACCGGAAACAGATATCCATCCTTTAACCAATGATTTACTGACGCCCGTTCTTACCCTTGCCGGAATGCAGGGAGCGAGTACCAGCATAGGAAACGGTATGCTTATCGATGCCTTCAAGCAATTTAACAGCGATACAGCAAACGCGCTGATTGTTTACAGCCTATATGATGAATTGTGGCCTGACCCTGCAAAAACAGCGGGAGAATACGAAGAAGGGTATCCTATGAGTTGGGTAATTTCACATTATCAACTCCATAGAATGCAAACCGCCCTTAAACGCGCCCATAGAAAAAATATCCGGAAGTTTAATTTTTAGGGCCTAAGCTATTAGCCCTTGGCCTTTGGGTAAAATGTCAGGATCAGGATTTGTACGTTAGGAATGATGATGTAGAGAATGGACGTTAACTAAAAAATGCTTTTTTACTGGAATAAAAAAGATAATAATTTATATTAGATCTTCGAACAGATGGGTTAATATTCTATTGGCGTTAAGTAAAATAAATCGGTTCAGCGAATGACGTGAATTAAAAATGTTTAAGAAAAGGCAAAGAAACAACTACCAGATACCTACCTTATGCAATGATAAGTTTTTAAAATTTTATGGAAAAGATCCGGGAAGAACAATTACTGAGGATAGCCAAGATGGTCGAGCAAGCGATCTTGGACGGGCACAAAGCCCGGGCAGCAGCCAACAAACAGGCTGCTAGAGAGGAGCTGTTTCGCAACAGTCTGGGCGTTCGCCTGAAAAAACCAAAACCGTAGGTAGTATTTTACAATAAGGACCTACGATCCGGAGGGTCCCTGAAACAGGAGACCCTACGGGGACTGGGAAGTTACCAGGCAACATTTTCGGAAGTCACCATCTCTTCAGAGATGGAAGAAAGTCCCTCGCCTTCAGGAGAGGGATTAGGGTGAGGTGAAGACGCAGGAACGTCGCAACACAATGCCCGCACACCAGAACAGACATCATTCCCTAATGACCATTGACCAATGCCTAATGCCCGCTTTTCAACAACCCAATGGGTACTGTTAATTCTCCCGTCTGTGCATCAATCAATCCATTTCGTTCGTCTTCAATATTGGTGGCCTGAGTGTAGATGTCGCCTGCGAGGCGGTGTTTTCGCAATTGTTCTTTAAATATTTTTATTTTTTTGGCTCGATCTTCTGAGTCTTTAGGCCCTCCATAGTCCACAAAACCAAATCCGCCCCACTCACTGACTACAATCGGAACTTGTCCGCGATAGAAGAATGGATCTCCTACAACCAGTGGAAATGCAGCCACTTCATTCATCTCTCCGTGAGAAAGTTTCGCGAGAACTTCTGTCCAACGTTCAATGTCCGGCGTGTAAATATGGACTGTCAACAAATCAGATTTTAGTTTCCCTTCCTGCGAAATATGCCTCCACCCATCATTGTCTACCACCAGAAATTGCGGATGGTATATTTTCATATAGTGATAGGTCTGTGTTATATAATTCCGCGTTTCCAAATTGGTAGCAATATCCTGCGCGCCCCAATCTTCATTGTACAGGCTCCAAAGAACAATGGAAGGATTCGTCTCTATTAGTGACAACATGCGATGCAATTCATCCTTGTGATTTTTTCTGCTTTGATCGCTTGAACTGTGAGGGCTTGGAACTTCGACCCACAGCAATAGTCCCAGTTCATCCGCCAGGTTATAAATTCTGGGATCAATACCTGAAATATGTACACGTACGAGATTGCAGCCCAGTGCTTTCATGCTCCGCATATGACGCTTCATTTCGTCGTATGAGGCGGTTCCCGGCTGGTAAAGAATACCATCGAGATAAATGGATTTGTTGTTGAGGTAAATGTAACGGCCCCTTGCCTCGATTTTCCGCAAACCGAAGTGTGTCTGAATTTCTGCTGTATATCCATCAGCGTAAATCAACTTTGCTACCAGCCGATAAAGGTAAGGTTGGTCAGGTGACCAAAGTTTTGCACCCGGTACTTCGATCACAAGTCGTTGATCTTTTTGTCCGCTTTCCAGAGGCAGGCTGTAGTCGGAGGTAGCCAGGGGGTTGCCATCCTGTTGATGTAACTCAAATACACTTAACCTGATCGTATATTGACCCGGATCATGAATTCTGGTGGTTAGGTTAAACCGAACCAATTGATCTTCCACGATACTGACTACTCCAACGCGCGATCGCAACCGGTTCCTCTCAACCATTTCAAGCCATACGCTTCTCACGGCTCCGGTATACGTTTGATACCAGATTCCGCCGCGCTTATACACATGTGACTCTTGTTTACCTCTGGGTATTTCTGAGTCCATGGTATCGGCAACTCTTACGGTAATCCGGTTTATGGGGAGAAGAATAGCTTCATCCAGTTCATAAGAAAACGAAGTATACTCACCATAATGCACTTCTTCCCCTTCTATGGTCTTGAGGGGATAACCGTTTAACCAAACGCGGGTATCATAACCACACGCCCCAAATGTTAGCTGATACATGAAATGGGAATAATCAGCCGCCCGCTTCGGAAGTTCAAATGTACGTTCATACCAGACCACAACGGTGTCATGCCAGGGTATAGCCTTGGTTAAACCTTTGGTATTGGCAATATGCGTTTCTACAGATCCGGGCCATTGTGCCACGTGAGCATAGTTGTGATCAAGATGCCATCCCTTTCGCAAACCCTGGTCATCCGGGTCAAGTGAAAATTTCCACTCTCCGTCGAGCATCACGTAAGTGTTGGAACGAAGCACGGTACGGGGTAATTTGTTGAAAGATTTCCCGGAGGTATTACTTTCCTCCTTGATTTCTGTTGGGGATAAATTCGGCTGATTCATATCCATTCCTTTTTGAAGACTATGACATGATAAATACGAGTAAAACCATGCCCTATGTGAGCAATTCCCTACAAATTGTCTCCAGAAGCGACAAATTAAAACATGGATAGGTTATAAGGGATTGATGGCTAAAAGTTATCCGAACATAAGTCCGATAAACGTTCCTGATTGTTTGTTTATTCAATGGTCGGTAGAGAACCCCATTCAAAAAAGCCTGCTTTTTTTCGCCGATGAATTCACTTTTGTCTATTGAGTATCACCAAAACGCCGGTGATCGTTTGCCAATTATAAACAATCCAAGAATGACCATTGCCTATTGACACATCCACATTGACCACTGACCACTGACCACTGACTATTGTATATTTACTGACCATCAACCATACCCTCATCCCTCCGAAGGATCGGTTTTTTTCGCTGCTTGTTTGGCTTGTTTGATGCGATAAGAAAGGGTTAGGTTGAGTTGTCTTCTGCGGAATTGGGAGTTTGCTTCGGTATAAAAATTTACGCCCTCAGTAATGGATCGCATCCTTCTCGAATTGAATACGTCCAATACGTTAAAGTTAATGGTTCCATTTCCTCTGAACACGTCTTTACTCAACGAAAAATCAATGTAGTATAGGGCCATGCGTTGGCCTTGGGCTGTCTTTTGAGGAGCTTCATAATTGCCTCTTAACTGAATATCCAATTTGTTTGGAAGCATAAAGCGCGAGGTTTGACGGGCAAACCAGCTATAGGTCGTTGTTTTATAAGCTGGTAAAATGTTTGTACCATCGATTTGTGAGTAGAAAAAATTAAAGTTCATGTCTAGTTTCCACCAGGAGAATAGCGCAAATTCACTCGTGAATTCAATTCCGGAAGCCTCTTCCGATCTTAAGTTTTGTGGAAGGGTAGTTGAATTACCATTGATATCAACTTGCCTGATCCTTTCTATTTTTCCGCTGGTGCTGCGATGATAAATCGCCGAAGACAGGGATCCTTTTTCATAGTACTTAATATGACCAATCTCAAAGACATTGCTGAATTCAGGATCCAGGTCCGGATTCCCGCTGAAATAATTACGGCTATCTGAAAATGTCATAAAAGGGGACAAATCGTTATAGAACGGTCGTCTAACTCTACGGCTATAGCTCAGCTGTAGGGCATTTTGTTTTGCGAGATCTACGGTAACGTGAGCGCTTGGAAAAAGATTTAGATATTCTCTTGGATTTACTTCATTGGTTTCTTCTAAGGTGGTTTTAACGTCCGTCCATTCTGCGCGCAGCCCCGCCTGATAAGATACTTTATTTTTTTTGCGTGCCAGAATTCCGTAAGCCGCGTGGATATTTTCATCATAAAGGAAAATGTTATCCAATCCTGTTAAAGGAATGAATTCACCCACGCCATTTTGCCGGCTTACCACAAAATCATTCACCATATCTCTTGCACTGCTCCTAAAACCGGTTTCAAATTTGCCGCCTTTTCCCAGGGGTTTTGTGTAATCAACCTGGAACAACAGTTGTTTTTCAAATTCATCGTTTAAAGATCGTTCAAGTGTGCCCATAGCATTGTCTTCTACACCATCAGGGTTATAATAACGGTGCGTGAATAACTGATACGAACTTTCCCAGTTGTCTAGAAATTTTATTTCCGCCAGTAGCTCGTGATCTTTTTCAGCAAATGATTTTTTGTAAATCAGCGAGTATTCCGAGTTGGGTTCTGCTTCTTCCTCATCCTGTCTTCGGGTTTCGGCACTTTCAAGGGTTGATAGATTGAACCTGTAATTTTGATAACTGATATCAGTAGTTCGCGTGGCATCACTTCTCCGGAAGAGATACGATGCGGTGAGGATGCTCTTTTCAGTGAAATAATAATCCAGTCCACCGCGAATATTATTGTTGAACCCCGTAACGGACCCTTTATTTTTTTGCTTCAAAAAGGTTGTATCGCTCCCATATACCTCCTGATAAATGGAACCTATCCCAGGCTGAACGCGGTAGGCAATTCCGTAATTGATGAAAAAATTAACCTTTTTATGGCGGTAATTCAGGTTAGCGGCGCCTCCGAAATTTGCCGGAGCTCCCGTAGTTAATTCAAATGACGCATTAAATCCCTGGTTTCTCTCTTTTTTCAGCACGATGTTTATAATGCCCGCCATACCTTCCGCTTCGTATCGTGCCGATGGATTTGTGATGACTTCTACACGCTCAATCATACTCGCCTGCAACTGCTGAAGCCCGCTTCCGCCTTTGAATGAAACGAGGCCTGAAGGCTTCCCGTCGATAAGAATGCGCACGTTATTACTGCCGCGAAGTTTTACATTTCCCTCCGCATCAACGGCAACTGACGGTATGTTCATCAGGATATCATTGGCCGTGCCACCTGCATTGGCAAGATCTTTACCCACGTTGAATATCTTTTTATCCAGCGATAATTCCATCGAGCTTTTTTCCGCCTGAACAATTACTTCTTCTAAAGTATTATCTGAAACGGAAAGTTTTATCAGGCCAAGGTTGTGTTCCGCATGGTCATTTGAGAGTGTGAAGGCCAATGTTTTTAAGGAGCCGTAGCCCATAAATTCAACTTCAGCGTAGTAGCGGCCAGGGGGAAGGCTGATGGAAAAGTCACCGGCTTCGGTGGTAATATTTCCATCTACCAGGTTTTCACCAGGACTGTGAAATATCCGAATGCTTGCAAAAGCCAGTGGGGCAGTTGATAACGAATCCACCACTTTGCCGCTTACCCTTGTTTTTTTTGGATTCTGTGCGAAGGTTTTTGCCTGGGAAAGAAAAATAACAAATACGAAAATGAAAAGTATAAATCGTAACATGGTCTGGCGGGAATTATTTGTTTGTTTTTCCGGCGCCGAAAGTAAGGCTTTTTTTTCATCCTCCGAAGCAATACTTGACAGGTGGAAGAGGTGGGCAAAACATCTAAAAGTGTCTATTCAAGCCTCGTATTGCATGCTCATTCACTCCCCCTGAAGTTTTCCAACATGTCAAGCCAACGGTCACGTGATGGCGTACTATTCGACCCTTGCCAGGATCGAATGGTCTATGACGGAAAATTCTTATTTTTAGCGCATGACTAAAACGTGCTTCTTTCATATAGCGTGTGTTCTGTTATTCTTGCCAGCCTGCAGCGAAAAAGAAACCGACACGCGTAAATGGTACAAGGGCAACCTTCACACACATTCTTTTTGGAGTGATGGCGATGAATATCCGGAAATGATTTTGAGTTGGTACAAATCAAATGGATATGATTTTGTGGCGCTTTCAGATCACAACATTCTGGGGGAAGGGGAAAAATGGATTACCGTACCTAAAAGCAGGATGTATGAAGACGGTTTTCAAAATTACCTGAAGAAGTACGGACCGGATTGGGTAGTGTACAAAACAGACACGGGCCGCACTCAGGTAAAATTGAAAACCTTTGCGTCATATCGACCTTTATTTGAGGATGATGGTTTCTTAATCATTCAATCAGAGGAGATAACAGATAGTTTCGAAGGCAAACCTATTCATATGAATGCGACAAACGTTCAGACACTTATTCCTCCCCAGGGGGGTATGAGTGTTACCGAGGTCATGCAACGAAATGTGGATGCCGTCCTTAGCCAACGAAAAGAAACCAGTATTCCGATGTTTCCCCATATCAACCATCCGAATTTCTATTTTGCCATAACCACGCAAGACATCATTGGCCTCAAAGGAGAGCGATTTTTTGAAGTTTTTAACGGGCACCCGATGGTCCACAATTACGGCGATAGCCTTAGGCCTGGTATCGAATACATGTGGGATATGATCAATATGGCTTACCACAAAAAAAATCAACCTTTGCTATTGGGTCTGGCCACTGACGATAGTCATAATTATCATCAGTTTGGCAACGCCTACAGCAACGCTGGCCGGGGTTGGGTAATGGTTCTTGCCGATTCTCTGTCACCGGAATCTTTGATTCGGGCTATGGAGGCCGGCGATTTTTATTCCACCACCGGAGTAATTCTTGAAGAGGTCAAGGTGGCAATGAAAGCTTTGCATGTCGGGGTTAAGGAAGAGCCAGGAGTAAAGTACGAGATACAATTTATTGGTGCCACGGCAGACGAGCAAAATACCCGGATTTTGAAGACCTCATCAGGCGGCCAGGCAAGCATCGAGCTAATGGATGAATATATATTTGTCCGCGCCAAAGTTACTTCTGATAAAGTAAAGACAAATCCTTTTCAGGACGGGGATTTTGAAACAGCGTGGACGCAACCGGTGGGCGGTGATCGTGATCAGTGATCGGTAATCAGTAATCAGAATCAGTAATTACTTTGTCCGGGGAAAAACAAAAGTCCATAATAAAATGGCCATTACCCGATTTAAATTAACTTTTCTTTTAATGTTGCGAGAGGGAGACCTTTGCTAAAATGCTCGTGCACACTTAAATCCCGTAGGGATGGCCTTATGGTAGAAATGTAGACAGAAGTAAATTTAAATCCCGGAGGGATGAACTTATAATTTGAGAGCACTGAGTGGTCCGGCGAATGCAACCATAAAATAAGAGGGACTTGCAGACGAACGAGTCGAATTCATGTGTGCTTTAATAAGTTGATCTTTATTTAATTTGTTTCTGCGTTTTTATAAGGCCGTCCCTCTGAGACTTGTTTCCAAGATGAGACATTGTTTGCCTACCATAAGTTCGTCCCCACGCGACTTAATTAAATGTAAAGGAAAAAATTTCCCCGGACAACAATAATCAAGTAATCAAGTCTTGTGGACTACTCCGTTACAACCTTTCGGCTAGTGTATATTTTCTACCGGCATTCTCCCGCTTCAACCATTGCATCAGCGGTTCAAAATATCGTAACATGGCTTTGGCGTTCATATCTTCGCCTGTAGCGTCTTTCAATACATCACGCCAGTTTTTGGAAGCCCCCGTGTACATGATCTTTTTGAGAAAATCACCTACCTCTTTGTTGTCGTAATAGTTCGTTGCAGCGGGCGATTGTTTTAATATTTTCTCTGCTATGTGTTGATGCAATTGAAACATGAGCACGGTAGACAAAGCATAATCGTAGTATTGCGCAGCGTCATCGTTAATATGCGTTTTTGTTGCCGCGTCACAAAAATTTTCGTTACGCTCGTTGGGGGGAACTATACCCTGATATTGCTTTGCGAGATCCCACCATTTTTTGTTGAACCCATCGGGGGCCAGATTATCAGCATAGATAGCTTTTTCAAATTCACTCATCACCCCTGCGGCAAATGGAATAAACACCACATGCTGCAAAGCTTCTTTCAACAGTAATTTTATTGAATCTGTCTGCGCATTTTCCGAAACCAGACCGCGTGCGATCAAATAGGGTTTTTGCATGGCGGCCATTCCCATCATGCTGCCCATAGCTTCATGAAATGCGCGGTTGGCACCATTTCGCAAAACAGGTGGTACATCAGGATTCGTGTAAGTCAGGAAATAATAAATGTGGCCCAGTTCATGATTGGAGGTTTCAAACCATTCGGAATTTGGTTCAACGCTCATCAGGCTCCTCACATCCTGATCAATATCAAGGTGCCATGCAGAGGCGTGGTTGTTTTTTTTCAGGGCAGAATCGGCAGGGTAGGGGTATAGATTCGATTTATTCCAGAAGGTTCCGGGCAATGGCGGAAACCCCAGACTTTTATAAAAATTTTCTCCCTCTTTCACAATCCACTCCGCGTTTTTGGATGATAAAGCACTGTCTACGTTTAACCCTTTTACTTCGAGCATCGCACTCCAATCCTGGCCCCAGCGATTCGGTAACCAGTGAGCCGGAAGCAGTTCGGGAACTTCTTTTACTCTATACTTTTTGGCCAGTTCGTAACGGGCATACGTATGCAATTCACGAAAGAGCGGACGGAGTTCCTGATTCAAACGTTGCATCATTTCCATCATTTCTGCAGTAGAGAGCCCGTAATCTGAAACCTGATAAGAGAAATAGTCTGGAAAATCCAACGCCTGAACAGTTTCGTTCCGCAATTTTCTCAGGTTGACGAGCCCTTCTTTTAATTCCTTGCCTACTTCTTTACTGGATTCCCAGGCTTTTAGTCTTTTAGCGGGATCATTTTCTTCTCTAAGGATATGGTCAATTTCGTTGGTGCTTATCGCTTCCCCATCAAGGGTGAATTTAAAACCAAAAAGTTTTTCTGTTTGCGCAATGGATGCCTTGATTTTTTCCTTCACTATTGGGGCCACCGTCTGAGGGTCGCTTCCCGCATTATATAAAATTGCCTCCAGCTGCCGGACCTCAAGCGGTTCAAGCTTATCCTTATTCTCTAAAAATTTTTTGGCGCTTTCTATATTTTGAATGCTTCCTGTGAAAGATGTTAAAGCCTCATCGGCCAGGCGCGATTGATAGGCGTTGAGCGTATCCCCGTCCCTGATCTCTGTATTGGTTTTCCAGGCGGCCTCCGAAGACGCATAATATAATATTGAATAGGTTTTATTATAGTCATCCAGAAAGTTTTGTAATTCTTTTTTTTGATCTGTACAATGGGCAAATAAAACCGTCAGTAAAAGAATGTTCAGTTTTCGCATGGCAGCAATTTAAGCCATGAATGTAGTTAAGTTTTTCCTAATAGCGCAGGTCTTTTATCAGGGATTGACGCTTTATTCTTCCGTGCACTTTTTAAGATTAAGGCGCAAAAAACGCCATGACGTTCGAAAACTTTCCGTGATTATGAAAGGGAAACCTATAACTTTAAGACGGATTTGAAATAGTTACTGAATCGGAATTAATACAAAATGAAACTTTATAGAACTTCACACGGCATCATTTTAGCTCGAGATGGCCAACATTTCCTATTGGCCAACGAAAATTGGGATAAGTTTATAAATGACGATCAACTTTATTCCAGGCTGATGCGGATTGCACACAATTCTCAGGCGGAGGAAAAAGGAGAATCGCAAACAGTCAAGGGTGTGCTCGCCCCTGTTCAAAGCCAGGAAATATGGGCCGCAGGGGTTACTTACTACCGAAGTAAAGTGGGCAGACAGGAGGAGTCAAAGACGGCAGGAGGCGGTGATTTTTATGGTCGGGTTTATGAAGCAGAACGTCCGGAAATATTTTTTAAAAGCCCCGCGTACAGAGCTGTCGGGACGGGTGAAAAAGTCAGGATTCGAAAAGACTCGACCTGGAATGTTCCCGAACCGGAGTTGACTTTGGTGATTACCTCGTCGGGTAAAATAGTTGGCTATACCATTGGCAATGATATGAGTTCGCGCAGCATTGAGGGCGAAAATCCCCTGTATCTCCCCCAGGCAAAGTGTTACGACAAAAGCGCCTCGATTGGGCCTTGCGTCTTTGTAACCGAAAAGCCCCTGCCGGAGGAAACACAGATCAGCGTGGAAATACACCGCAAAACAAAAGTATTTGAAGGAAAAATCGGAGTCAATCAGATAAAACGATCCTTTCAGGAATTGGTCAAATATCTTTACATGGAAACCACTTTTCCGCACGGTTGTCTTTTAATGACAGGAACCGGAATCGTGCCGCCGAATGAATTCTCCTTACAGCAGGGAGATGAAATCCG
>JAYSOP010000584.1:0-2430 GCA_043722905.1 Chryseolinea sp. | reverse complement strand
TAAATTCCCTGTCTGTTAAGGACAACAACGATATCTCTTATAATGGCAAGCTGCGTACTTGGGTTCATATTGATATCGAGTTTGACATCAAACTGCCCGGTATTTACGCCAAAGGGAATAACGGGTAACACGGTGACTTTTGACCCTGTTTCCCAGGCAATACGGGCAGCCTCCGCCGCCACTTCTTCCGCCTCAATGATATCTGTTCCATAGGGTAAATGATAGTTATGCGCTTCAGTCGCCCCCCAGGGTAAAATGGCAACTTCATAGTCAGTTTCCTGAATGGTCTTCCAATTGTTTTCAGCTAATATGTAAGGTCTCATCGGCGCGATCGGTAACTGCAATATTAGTAAAAATTTTAGCTGACTTACCTGTGGCGCATGAAAGGTGTCGGGTAAAAGACGGCAAGGGAACTAGTCTATAGACAAATTAATTTATCCAGACTTGCGGCAGGTCTGTAACTCAAACGGTTAATGACAGGAGATAAAAAACAGACTATTAAACATCCATGACGATCTTGTTGGGCTTCCTTTTGTAAGAAGACTATTTTTATTAATGGCTATTCAGGGATGCCTATTAAATACTGTTTGTTTTTTTTAACCGTGAGTTTGTCATCGCGAAGCCACGGGTTATGTCTTTTGATAAGTTTATAATTTGTGTCATGTTGCCTGGCAAAAGTCACCAGATCTTTTATCGTCTCATCCACTTTAATATATTCAAGCGTTTCCTGCTGAAAAAGATGTTTGGGATTTACCCTGAACCCATACTTTAACGGGTTTTCTACAATTTCTTTTATCGCGAGGATCCTGAAAACATAGCGGGAAGTTTCTTCATTTAAAAAAAGATCATAGTAAGTTTTTACCTGCTGATTTTTAATGGCGCGCTCAATCCCACCCATGCCACGATTATAGGAGGCAGCAACCAGCGTCCAGTTACCGAACTTACTGTGTGCCTGTTTTAAGTATTTACACGCGGCCTCGGTGGCTTTTAATGGATCATAACGCTCGTCAACCTCGTTTGTAATTTCCAGCCCATACTCATTTCCGGATTCTTTTAATATTTGCCAATAGCCGACAGCATTTTTAGGGGAGATATCATTTAAGAGGTTGCTTTCAATTAAGGGGAGATATTTGAAGTCTTCCGGCACATCATTCCTTTTGAGGATCTTTTCAATCTGAGGCAGCCAGCGGTTTGCTCGCTTAATTAGAAAAAGTGTGTTGCTATGGAAGTACGTATTGATCTGCAGTTCTTTGTCAAGGCGCTCACGAACATCGGGAATATTCATTGGAACCTGCTCTCCGGCAAAATTCACATTTTCTGGAACGTCTAAAGAAATCGCGGGAAAAGGAGCATCCTCGACGACGTATTTCATTTCCGCAACGTGGTCATCTGAAATGGTACTTTGTCTTGACAGATGACGCCGCTCATTGAAGGATATATATCCAAACAGGATTAACAGGACTGCAACGGCAATAAAACTGGAAAAATTTTTCATTAAAAATTCGGTGACAAAAGGTATTTTGAATAGAAATCATCAATTACTTTGACAGCATCTTCAGGAGTATCCACAACCGAAAACAAATTCATATCCTGAGGACTTACCATTTTTTCGGTGATCAATACTTTTTTTATCCAATCGACCAGTCCTTTCCAAAATTGTTTACCCACCATCACAATAGGGAACCGGCCAATTTTTTTTGTCTGGATAAGGGTTAGCGCTTCTGTCAGTTCATCGAGTGTGCCAAACCCTCCAGGCATGACGATAAAACCCTGCGAATATTTCATGAACATGACCTTCCGTACAAAAAAATAATCAAAAGTAATCAGTTTATCTTTGTCGATGTAAATATTTCCCTGCTGCTCGAAGGGCAAAAATATATTTAGGCCAACGGACTTGCCACCGGCGCGGTGGGCGCCTTTGTTGCCAGCCTCCATAATGCCAGGGCCGCCTCCAGTGATCACGCCATAACCATGCTGAACCAGTTTGTACGCCATCTCTTCGGCCATTTTGTAGTAAGGGTGAGAAGGTTTTGTTCTTGCAGAACCGAAAATGGTTACGCAAGGCCCGATCTTGGCTAACTTTTCCATACCTTCGACAAACTCAGAAATCACTTTGAAAATCATCCAGCTATTGGCACCCTTTATTTCCGCCCAGTCTTTATCTTTAAATGCGGTGCGTATGAGATTCTCTTCCTCCAGTGCCTTTTTCAAAAGGTCGTCATCTACCTTTTTCTTTTTTGTTTTCATGGATTATCTTGTCTTTCGAAATATACAAATGATGCAACGAAAAGCACCTCTTTCATTGAGTCTGTTTCTGGCAGCAACGATCCTGATTACGGGCTGTCAATCTTCAAAAGAAAATCAAGCCAGTACGACCAATTTGGCTGCAGATACTACATGGGCAATATTACCATTTATAAAAGTGGATAG
>JAYSOP010000583.1:0-2608 GCA_043722905.1 Chryseolinea sp. | reverse complement strand
CTTCGCCTCTTCCGCAGTATAAGAATGGAAACCATTGGCATTGGCAACTCCTTTTCCCCCTGATTTGACTATATCATCAATCAGCTTCGGCACTTCAGTAGAATTGTTCAGTGTAGGGAACAGATCTTTCATTACAGCGTGATACGCTTGAACACCCGTAAGATCCATCCAGCGAAATACACCCACAAGTGTCATCCAATAGCCAGGGTTATTCCGGCACGCCCGGTCGACATCCTCTACCGTTGCATAACCATTCTCAACCAGGTAAAATGCTTCCCGATACATAGCATACATCAATCGATTCGTGATAAAACCCCTGATATCTTTTCTGACTAGCGTAGGTTCTTTGCTCCATCCTTCTGATAACGAATACAAATATTCACCTTTTGAAACATCGCTGAGTTCTCCGCAAATAATTTCCAGAAAGCGGGTTGTGTGTGAGGGCTCCGCCCAGTGCAATCCGAAAAAACGTTCGGGGTATTTCGTTTGCTTTTGCAAAATACTGATGGGAATGGCGGAGGTATTGCTCGTTAAAAGGGCATCCGCTTTGATTACCGCCTCTATTTTTTCAAACACTGATTTTTTAATGGCCAGATCCTCCAGAGTGCATTCGATAACCAAAGCACAATCCGCCAAATGATTATAGTCGGATGTAATCAACAGAATTTTTTCAATGAATGCTGGATCATGTGGCGTTAATCCCTCCTGTTTTGATTTTACTAAATGTTCCCTGATGCGTTTGCCGGCATGTCGAAGGTCACTTTCAATCGGAGCGATGGCGACGACCGGATGGCCCGCCATCAGCAGACACGTAGCGATGCTGCAGCCCATTAAGCCCAGTCCGACAACGCCTATCGGGATATTTTTAGGTTCCATACATTCAAATTCTGATGTGTCGTAACTTTTTATTTAATGGTCAAGTGATTCAGTAAGGGTGCTTCATTTAAGAAACCGTCGGTGGTCAGTGGTCAGTGGTCAGTGGTGAGCGGTCAATTGTCAATTGTCGATAGTCAAGAGTAATGCTTATGGTTTAAATTAAAAATATTCCCTATCAAACTAAACTAATAAATCTACAGTATTCCCTGCTGACTGCCAACATGGTTCATAAGACATTCATGTAGACCTTTTGTCAACTGGCAAATTGACCTATTGTCAACTGATTAATAAGTTGCCCTTCCTCCTGAAAGATCAAAGCAGAACCCTGTCGTAAAACTATTTTCAGGTGAGACGATATAGGTCGCTATTCCGGCCACCTCCTCAAGAGTACCGCATCTTTTCATGGGAATTTTATCGGTCATATATTTTACCTGTTCGGCTGGCATCGCATCTACGAGTGCTGTTTGTATTACCGCGGGTGCAAGGGCGTTAACGGTCACGCCCGTTTCGGCATACTCTTTACCCTGGACTTTTGTCATTCCAATTACCGCTGCCTTTGACGCGGAATATGCCAGCATACCCGCATTGCCTTCCTTTCCAGCAATGGATGCGATGTGGAGAATGCGGCCATACCTTCTTTCAAGCATGACAGGAAGTACATATTTCGAAGTGTAATAAGATCCCATGAAGTTGATTTCGAAAACTTTCCTGATATCCTCTCCGTCAGTTTCATGTGATTTAATATTTGTCTTCCCTGTTATTCCAGCGCTGTTAATTAATATATCAATACGGCCAAAGTGGTCGGTTATCTTTCCAATGGTTTTTTTTACCTCATCCTCTTCCGTAATATCGAGTGAATAAGACTCAAACGGAACCACTTCTTTAAGCTGGTTCAAGGATGTGTGGTTTTTATCTAAAAGGGCTAACCTGACACCATGGTCAGATAGCACCCTGGCGATCGCCCATCCCAGTCCCGAGGCAGCGCCAGTAATGATGGCCACCTGGTCTTTTAAACCTTTTTGCATAGACTAATATTTACTTTTGAATGGAGAAATTACCTTCCTTATTGACGAATTTGGTAATTTTAAACCAATATCTCCGGTCGCTCATCAAATATTATTCCGGCCCTTCCAAAAGTTACGCGTATAACATTTTAAAACGATTTTTATGAAGTTCCATCCTCTACGACCTGCCCATCTTTTGACTGCCCTCCTTTGTAGTCTTGTTTTTGGATTCACCCCTGGCGCCCTTAGCCAGGAGGTTAAGTCCGAATGGAAATTTCAAAGCCAGCGCCCCGCGCTCTTCCCTGCTTATTCGATGGATAACAAAACTACTTTTAATGGGAATCCTACGCTCACAATCAAGGGCGACGGCAAAGCACATGCAGCGGGCTATTGGTACAAAGTGGTGAAGGCCGACGCGGGCGCTTACTATCAATTCCGGACATATTTTAAATCATCTCAGGTAGAGGAACCCAACCGAAGCATACTGGCTCGGGTGATATGGCAGAATCAAACAGGAGACGTGGTGGGCTATCGCGAATATCCGGCTACCCTTCCTGAAAAAACAAACGACGGATGGAGTGTAATAGAGCAGTTATACCAGGCACCTCCAAACACAAAAAATGCCCTGCTGGAATTGCATTACCGTTGGGATGCCGATGGTGTCGTAAATTTTGGAGAAACGTCTTTTCATAAAAACGCTGCCCCGGAACGGAGAATGGTCAGACTGG
>JAYSOP010000582.1:0-1863 GCA_043722905.1 Chryseolinea sp. | reverse complement strand
GTCTCGATCCATGTGTTTTTTGCCATGTTGATCGGCTATCTTAACTATTTCATTTTACTACCGAATTTTCTTAAAAATAAAAACGCCTGGCGATATCTGTTTCATTTTCTCGCCACTTTTACCATTCTCATAACGATACGCCTGGCGGCAGGAAGGTATTTTGTTGACGGTTTCCGCGGGGAGGCACTTTACTTGTATAGCACCCGTTTCGTCGTTCAGGTAGTGACGACCAACCTTTTCATTGTCATTTTTCTGGGTATGATCCGGTTTGCAGTTGAATGGTTCGAGTTCGAGGCGAAACAAAAAACGATAGAGAACGAAAGACTTACCGCGGAATTGAATTTTTTGAAGGCACAGATTAACCCACATTTTTTATTCAACACGCTCAATAATTTGTACTACCTGGCTTATACACAGTCACCCAATACCACGGAGGTTATTGCCAAGTTATCCCAAATGATGCGATATATGATCTACGATTCCAATCATCAGCTGGTACCGTTGAGTAAAGAGATTGAGTATATGGAGAATTACATCAGCCTGGAACGGATGCGCTTAAATGACCAGATTCCCATTGGGTTAAGAATTGACGGAGGTAACCCGCAGGATCTGTTGATCGCACCGTTGATTTTTATTACATTTCTTGAAAATGCTTTTAAACATGGTGTGAGTAATAATCAACCGAAGGCCTGGGTAAATATTTCTATTCACATTCAGGGTAAAGAATGTGTCTATCAGGTGGAGAACAGTAAAATTCCGTTCACAAAGGCTGTAACCGATGACAAGCCGGGAATTGGCCTCCAAAACGTTAAGCGCAGATTGGACCTAAGTTATCCTGAAAAATATACGCTCGCCGTTGAGGATCTTTCAGATCGTTATTCGGTAAAACTGAACATACTTTTAGCTTGAAATTAAAATGTCTCATAGTGGAAGATGAACCCATGGCGAGAAACCTGCTGGTGGAGTATGTGAAAAAAGTATCCTATCTGGAATTGATCCAGGCTTCTTCTAATCCCTTGCAAGCGCTCGAGATATTGCGGAATAACGAGATCAATTTAATGTTTCTCGATATCCAAATGCCAGAAATTACCGGCATCACATTATTAAAGACCTTACAAAAAAAGCCCCTTGTCATCCTGACGACTGCTTATTCTGAATATGCTTTGGAAAGTTATGAATTAGATGTAGTTGATTATTTACTGAAACCCATAACGTTCGATCGGTTTTTGCGTGCCGTTGACAAGGCCAGTCAACGTATCATCAATCCGGTAGTCCCTTCTGAGCCTGCAGTGTTAGACACAGGAAAGCCATTTGTTTTCATTAAAGATGGAACCAAGCTGGTGAAAATTAACTATGACGATATTCTGTTTGTCGAGGGGCTGAAAGATTATGTAACCATTGTCACGAAAACGCAGAAGGTGGTGAGCTTGCAACGTCTCAAATCGCTTGAAGTGCAATTACCAGCCGATAAATTTATCCGTATCCATCATTCCTATATTATAGCCTTAAAAGCTATTGATACCATTCACAAGGGTGAAGTTCAGATTGGAACCAATTTTATTCCCATCAGTGAATCCTACAAAAAAGCTTTTAAGGAATTCATTGAAAAAAATCAGATGCAGTGACATTCCGCAAAGATTTTTTGCAGAAATAGAAATCTCTTATACATTTGCAGTCCCAAAAGAACGGGGATTTCGCGTTAAAAGAAGATTTCAAGGGGAGCTTAGCTCAGCTGGTTCAGAGCATCTGCCTTACAAGCAGAGGGTCACTGGTTCGAACCCAGTAGTTCCCACTCGGAGGGAAGAAACTGAAAAATCAGTTTTCTTCCCTCCTTTTTTTTTGCCAAAACCCTTGTCTGTCTTG
>JAYSOP010000581.1:0-1630 GCA_043722905.1 Chryseolinea sp. | reverse complement strand
GCTGTTACGGTAGCACCTTACATGGGGGAAGATTCCGTAAAACCATTTCTCGATTACAAGGGCAAGTGGGTTGTATTATTGGCACACACATCGAATCCGGGAAGTAGCGACTTCCAGGTGCTGGAATCAAAAGTGACGGGCAGAAAATTGTACGAAGAAGTTATCCTGAAAGCGCAAACATGGGCTACCTCCGATCAACTTATGTTTGTCGTGGGTGCAACACAAGCTGATAAGATAATGTCTATTCGGAAACTCGCACCCGCCAATTTTTTTCTCGTACCCGGTGTAGGATCACAAGGCGGAGATCTTGGATTGGTCTCAAAATACGGGCTAAACAAAACCTGTGGTCTTATTGTCAATTCTTCAAGGGCAATAATTTACGCTTCTGAAAGGGAGGATTTTGCCGCGATGGCTGCCAGGGAGGCGTATACAGTGCAACAGGAAATGAATCGCTATCTTGATACTTACCTCTAAACAGGTGAAATGCCTTCGCGGTTATGAACGAATATTTTCTTCATTACATCTGGCAGTTTCAGTACTTTGACAAAAAAAACCTGCGTACCAGTACCGGGGAGGAGATCATTATTTCCAATCCTGGTTATAGAAACACTCACTCAGGCCCGGATTTTTATGATGCCAAACTCAAAATAGGTTTTATCGAATGGGCAGGGAGTGTGGAGATTCACATTTATTCATCGGGCTGGCGGGAACACAAGCATCATGATGACGCTGCCTATGAAAATGTAGTGCTTCATGTTGTCTGGGATGAGAATGAACCGATCATACGGAGGGATGGCACCCTCATACCCACCCTTGAACTGAAAGACAGAGTAAGTCAGGCTTTCCTGCTTCAGTATAAACGCATCATGCATAGTCGGCATAAAATTCCCTGTGCGAATGCGATTGGATTGGTACCTGATCTGATCAAACGTTCCATGCTGGATAAGGTTCTGACTTCACGCCTTGAATCAAAATCCAATAATATTCTTTTGGCCCTTCAGAAAAGCAATGATGACTGGGAAGAGGTGTGCTACCAGACATTGTGTAAGAATTTTGGTTTTAAAGTGAACAGCGACCCCTTTCTCCAGCTTGCTCAGTCACTTCCTTATAAGATCCTTATGAAGCATGGCGACAAGATTGAGCAGATAGAAGCGTTAATTTTCGGACAGGCGGGTTTTCTGAATGAAACTATTCAGGATGAATATTACTTGCTGTTAAAAAGAGAGTACAGTTTGTTGTGCAAAAAATTTAACCTTTCCGACAGGAAAATGAACAGAGCCCAGTGGCGGTTTTTGAGGCTTCGACCGGCAAATTTCCCCTCAATCAGGCTGGCTCAGTTGGCTTCTCTCCTCTTTCATGAAAAAAAATTATTCTCCAGGATCGTGAGTATTAAATCCTTACAGGAATTAATACAAATTTTTTCGGTATCACCCTCTGGCTATTGGTTGCATCACTATCAGTTTTTTAAGGAACAAAAAAAGGTCGTTCCTTCCCTGGGTAGGGCGAGCATGGAAAACATCGTCATCAACTCGATTGTACCCATGCTGGTGGCGTATGGCAAAGCGAAAGATGATCAGCGCTGTGTCGACCGGGCCATCGAGTTGTTGCAGGAGATTAGTTCGGAGGAAAA
>JAYSOP010000580.1:0-4024 GCA_043722905.1 Chryseolinea sp. | reverse complement strand
TGTATTTTGTTGCATGTATGAAAGTTCTGCCTGCAAACCATTTTTTAAATAGCCTAAGTGAATGAGGTAATCAAAGACATTAGGCATTTTAACTTCATTCGTAAAATACAATTGATCTTCTGTGTAATACGCTGGCCTGTCAAGTTTAGTGTTGCTACGCCAGGTATAGGCCCCTGAACCATTTATATAAAACGATCCGGCAAAGGTGTAATTCGCTGTTAACCGATAGAATACATTGGTAGATCCGGCTCCCAGTGAAAGCGGATAGAAATCAGGAGTGTAATCGCTTAGGGGCGTAGAGAAGCCCAAAACGCCAAAGGTTTAGAAGGTACTTTTCTCAAAAACATTTTGAAAAAAATTATACTTTATTCCGATGGTGAGGTCCTGTAAACCTGTCATCAAGTGCAATGTACCCTGGTCTGTTTCTGTCTTAACGTAAGGCAGCATGGCTATGACATTCAGCTTTTCCGTCACGCCGTAAGTGCCAACCCATGTTAAACTTTGGGTGGTAAGTGTGCCGATGTTTTCGTTACTGCGTTTTAGATTTCCTTCCCAGTAATTACTCCATTGATCGTGGGTGTATAAGAGGCCCGTGCACAAATCCTTCTTGGTCATCATCAGCCCGTCCGTAATGGTTTGAGCATATGTTGTGATTGAAAGAAAAACAAACAAAAGTGCTAAAGATATTTTCATAACAAAAGGGTTATATATTTTTAGAGAACGGTTAGGTTTTATTCCGCCGTGAAGAATCGGTTTTTTCGTAGATGTGCTAAAGAGAACCGATGTCCTAGCGGATATTGATTGCAGAAAAAGTTAAAGTGCTAGGCCCGTTCCGGTGGATGAATGATAGATTGAAAAAAAGAAGACTGAAATTCTTTTGAAGAATTTTTCCAGTCAATATTATGCTTCCAGCCTAGTGACTGGACATCCATGCTAAAAGCGGAAAGAAAAAAATCCTTTATAGAGGCAAATGTGGTTTTGGATGAAGATTTGTCGTTTCCAGGATTGTCGGTGAAGGTTTTTACATAATCTTTTAATGCCTGATGAATCTTTTTGTTGTTAGGATCCTTCACACAAACTACAAAAAGCGTGTCTTTAGCGAAGCGTTGTTTCACTAATCTGTAAAATTCGCCTTGATGCTCAAACTCACCATTGACTCTCTCAAAGGCTGACTGGTCTACTGAATAAGGAATAACCATGGGGATAGATAGCGTAATGGTTTCATCGGCATCATATCCACCGGTATCCAATCGATTAATTAAAACACGTCTATTTTGGTATTTCAGCCCTTCAAATAGCCCATAAAAACCTAATATGTTGAAGAGCAACAAGGTAATAAGCACTATGGCAATAGTTAATTTCATGGTAAATGGGTAAGCAATTTAGAAAAAAGCTTATTAAAAAGCCATATTTCAAATAACTTAAATAAAGGCGCATGAGAACAGCGAGATCCGTTGAATGGATTTAACGGTTAAGGCTACGGCGTTTATGACCGACTTTTTCTGCTGAAAAGCGTACTAACTTTCCAGATATGTCCAGGCTATCAGGTGCTGCTGTGCTGCATGGAACAGACCATATTCGTCCGGTGATCTTTTATTATTCAATGTAAAGGGAAGTCCAATTTCATCGGGCAATGCAGTATCGTAAAAGATTAATGCTGGTTTGCCGGGTAGGAATGCTTGATAAAAAATTAGTGAAGCCTGGGGTTTTCATTTATATCCAAAAAATAGGATACTTGCCAAGGGCAATCCAGCATATTTGCCTGCAAAATATTGGATAACATCCTTCATAAAAAATTCAATGAGCTCAGACAAGAAAATAAACGACCAGGTTTCATCTTTAGGACTTCTTGTAGCATTGGGAATTATATACGGAGATATCGGAACCTCTCCGCTTTATACGATGAAGGCCATTGTTGGAGAAAATGCTATCAGCGAGATGTTGGTTTTTGGTGGCATCTCGTGCGTTTTCTGGACCCTTACCCTTCAGACAACAGTGAAATATGTCATCCTGACTTTAAGAGCTGATAACAATGGGGAAGGGGGTATTTTCTCCTTGTACACACTCGTTCGGCATAAAGGTCGTTTTTTAGCAATAATTGCTATTATAGGAGGGAGTGCTTTGCTGGCGGATGGAATTATTACGCCTCCCATTTCTGTTTCGTCGGCCGTCGAAGGTCTAAGAATTATTTACCCGGATATTCCCACGCTATCGATCATTATTACCATCATTACTGCACTTTTTGGATTGCAGATTCTGGGAACAAACAAAGTAGGAAAAGCTTTTGGACCCATTATGTTTCTATGGTTTTCCATGTTGGGGTTATTAGGCGTGCTGAGTATTATTTTTAATCCGCAGGTGCTTACGGCACTAAATCCATTTTATGCTTACCAGTTACTGGCAAACTATCCCAATGGCTTCTGGATCTTAGGGGCCGTTTTTTTGTGTACCACCGGAGCTGAAGCCCTGTATTCTGACATGGGGCATTGCGGAAAAAGCAACATAAGAGTAAGTTGGGTTTTTGTAAAAACCTGCCTGGTACTAAATTATTTTGGTCAGGGAGCCTGGCTCATTTCGAACAATGGAAAATTTCTGGAGACAAATCCTTTCTATGCCATCATGCCCGAATGGTTTTTAATGACGGGTATTGTCATTTCTACTTTGGCGGCAATCATTGCAAGTCAGGCCCTCATATCCGGGTCATTTACATTAGTGAGTGAAGCCGTCAGACTCAGCTTCTGGCCCAAAGTTCGGCTGCTCTTTCCTTCAGAAGTAAGGGGGCAGCTATTCGTTCCGTCTGTGAATATGTTGTTGTGGGCAGGCTGCATCGGAGTAGTGGTGTATTTTAAAGAATCATCGGCAATGGAAGCAGCCTATGGTTTGGCAATTACTATTACCATGTTGATGACCACGATTTTATTAACTGTTTACCTGCGATTAAAAAATACTTCAGTCGTTTTAATAGCAATTTTTTTAATAACCTATCTCAGTATTGAGTTATCCTTTCTTGCTGCTAACCTTCTGAAATTTATGCACGGCGGATATGTCTCCCTCATTATTTGTACTTTTTTGATGCTGGTAATGTGGATCTGGAAGGAGGCATCGGCCATCAAGGATAACCTCACTGATTATACTGACCTGGATCCTTACATACCATTACTAAAAAAATTAAGCGTGGATCAAAGTATCCCCAAGTATGCAACCCATCTGGTTTACATGACAAAATCCAATGATAGAAAAAAAATAGAGAACAAAATTATTTATTCGATCCTTCAACAGCGTCCCAAGCGAGCGGATATCTACTGGTTTATTCATGTTGAAACAACAGATGATCCCTATACCCGGGATTTTAAAGTTGACATCATTGTACCTCAGGATGTGATTCGCATTACATTCAGATTGGGATTTAAGGTGGAACAATTGATTGGAAGATATTTCTCGAAGGTCGTTAAGAACATGGTTCAAAATGAGGAAGTAAACGTCACAAGCAGATATCAGTCACTGCAGGATGAAAAAGTAACCGGCGATTTCACTTTTATAGCCATGAAAAAATTTCTTTCCTATGAAAATAAGTTGCCGCCATACCAGCGATTAATTATGAAGATTCATTTTCTTCTGATAAGACTAACGGTTTCGGAGAAACAATGGTTTGGGCTGGACGATAACAACGTGGAAATTGAGAAAATTCCGTTGTTAATTTCTCCTGCAAAGGATTTTGAGCTCAGGCGAATTGAATGACAATGTGAGGTAAAGTAACCGTTAAAGGTTATCAAAATATTTTTTAAAAAAGAGCACTTCGCTTGCAATTTGGCTAAATCCAATCCCATCTCTCAAAAAAGCGCGATTATTTTTTAAAAAACCTTCGCTAATTCACTGACGTTGTCGCTTACTTTTCTAAATGTAACCTTCCTGTAAGTTTCCCTTAAATTACATAAGTATCTGCGTTGATTTTCAAATAGGCTCATCGCCAGTGATCCGAGCAATAGATTGGCCTATTCTTTCCTGAAAGTAGTGTCAGGGGTGA
>JAYSOP010000579.1:0-7870 GCA_043722905.1 Chryseolinea sp. | reverse complement strand
CTTTTCACAACTGACCTTTTGGTCTTTTTCGCCGTATCTTCCATGATTACCTCGCGTTATCTTTCTTATTGCCGGAGTGTCCGCGGAATGTACGGGTAGGAGCAAACTCGCCGAGCTTATGCCCTACCATGTTTTCCGTAACATACACGGGAATAAATTTATTACCATTATGTACTGCGAAAGTATGGCTGATCATTTCAGGTGTAACTGTTGATCTCCTTGACCATGTTTTAATCACAGATTTTTTACCAGACTTTTCCGCAGTCTCTACTTTTTTCAGGAGACGGAAGTCAGCATACGGTCCTTTCTTTATCGAACGTCCCATTATTTTTTCCTCTTAGATATGATTAGACGATCTGAATATTTCTTCGGATGACGGGTCTTCTTTCCTTTCGAAATAAGGCCATTACGCGATCTCGGATGTCCTCCTGAAGCACGGCCTTCACCACCACCCATCGGATGATCCACAGGGTTCATCGCTACTGGCCTGGTCCGAGGACGAATACCTCTCCAACGGCTGCGGCCTGCCTTACCAACACTTTCATTCATGTGGTCAGGATTGGAGGCTGCACCAATGGTAGCAATACAAACATCTAATACATTGCGCATTTCGCCAGAGGGCATTTTCAAGGTAGCAAACCCACCTTCACGGGCCAATAACTGAACGAAAGATCCTGCGCTACGGGCGATTGCTCCGCCTTTCCCAGGCTTCATTTCAACATTATGAATAATAGTACCCAAAGGAATTTTAGCCAGCGGAAGCGCATTCCCTACTTCGGGTGCAACCTCACTGCCGGAAACAATTTGTTGCCCAACCTGCAATCCCTGCGGCGCGATGATGTATGACTTCTCGCCATCAACATAATACAGCAGTGCAATACGGGCTGAACGAGTGGGATCATACTCTATTGACTTCACTACAGCAGGAACGCCAAACTTGTTACGCTTGAAATCGATCTCTCTGAGTTTCTGTTTATGACCGCCGCCGATATAGCGCATGGTCATCCTTCCTTTGCTATTCCTTCCGCCCGTTTTTTTAACCGTCGTTAATAATGACTTCTCCGGCTTGCTGGCCGTGATGTCATCGAACGAAGGAGCCATTCTATGTCTGGTTCCTGGTGTTACCGGTTTTAGTTTCTTCAACGCCATTGTTCAAAAATTAAACTTGGATATTATACGTTGCTATAAAAATCAATTACTTCACCTGCAGCCAAAGTGATAATGGCTTTCTTGTAATTAGGTCTGCGACCAGACAAAACCCCGGCCTTCGTGTAGCGGGTTTTTAATTTACCCATTACATTCATGGTGTTCACTTTCTCAACATTCACACCATATTGTTTTTCCACTGCCTTTTTGATCTCTACCTTGTTCGCTTCCGCATCTACGATAAATCCGTATTTGCCTTTTTCATTCATGGCAGAAACCTTTTCGGTAACCAATGGCTTTTTCAGGACACTCATTACTATTTATTTAATAGGGTTTCAATCTTGCTAATAGAACTCTCTACAAAAATGACGTTGTCAGCATGCATCAGGTCATAAGTATTGATCTGATCGGCAGTAGTAATTTTTGTATTTTGAATATTTCTTCCGGAAAGCACGACGTTCTTGTTAAGGTCGGGAAGAATAAGAAGTGTTTTTTTATCGCTTAAAGAAAGGGCACTCAATAAATTAAGATATTGTTTTGTCTTTGCAGTTTCAAAACTGAAATCTTCCAACACTGAGATCGAATTATCCTTGGCTTTATAGGACAATGCGGATTTGCGGGCAAGATCTTTTACTTTCTTATTCAGCTTAAAAGAATAATCACGGGGAGTTGGTCCGAAAACCCGTCCACCACCTTTAAACAGCGGATTCTTAATGTTTCCGGCACGGGCTCCACCAGTACCTTTTTGTTTCTTTATTTTTTTAGAGGAACCGGCAATCTCATTGCGCTGCTTCGACTTTGCAGTACCCTGACGCTGATTGGCTAAAAAGCTTTTTACGTCCAGGTAGATTGCATGATCATTGGGTTCAATACCGAAAACTTCATCGGAAAGATTTACTTTCTTACTGGTCTTCTCACCACTATATTTTATGACTGCTACTTCCATTATTTCTGAAGGATTACAGTTGAATTTTTTGGACCAGGGACTGAACCTGATATAACGATAAGATTTTGCTCAGGAAGAATCTTTACTACCTGGAGATTCATCAGCTTCACACGATCATTGCCCATACGGCCGCCAAGGCGCTTACCTTTGATAACACGGGATGCAAAAGAAGCATTACCCATCGAACCCGGCGCCCTTAAACGATTGTGCTGACCATGCGTCTGGCCTCCCACTCCGCTGAAACCATGGCGTTTCACAACACCCTGAAAACCGCGGCCTTTGGATGTTCCGACAGCATCTAAAAAATCGCCCTCAATAAAGATGTCCTGCACGCGAATTTCTTTTCCAAGCTCCGCGATGCCGTCAAACTCTACCCTGAAGTCTCGAAACTCAACGATATTATATTTGGGCGTGGTATTCGCTTTTTTGAAGTGACCTAAAACCGCTTTGGTAGTATTTTTTGCTTTCTTTTCACCAAAAGCAAGCTGAACAGAACGATAACCGTCTGTTTCTACGTTTTTTACTTGGGTGACCACGCACGGACCAGCTTCGATCACGGTGCAAGCGATATTCTCACCCTGAGGGCCGAATACACTAGTCATTCCAATTTTTCTTCCTATAATGCCAGGCATTGTCTTACCTAATTTATGCTTGTTTTTCAGGATTTTGCGCCTTCGTAGCGCAAAAAGGACTGCAAAGATAGGAACTAAAGATTAGTTAGCAAATGTGGGTTTCAAAATATTTCAGAAATCCTGTTTCTAACGAAATCCAAGCCCTGGCGCCCTCGGATGTAGCTTTTTGCTAAGGGCAGCCTGGCTCATGTTTGAGAATTACCAAAGGCCGCGCGACCCACTGCCGAAGCCAATTTAATTCCGCTGAACCAAGGCCCTTAACCTAAATTAAAGTATCATTGCCGCGCTGTAAACAATAGCATGCTGGGAAAAATTACCATCCGGTGGATCATATTGATACTCTCATTGCTATTGCTCTTTACCCTGAACTTATCCCTGGGAAGTGTTAGAATACCCTTCAGCGAAATCTTACCAATACTGCTCAGTCAACAAAGCTCCGAACCGGTTTGGACCAATATCATTTGGGATTTCCGGATGCCAAAAGCCCTGACGTGCGTATTGGCAGGCAGCGCACTGGCAGCAGCCGGATTACAAATGCAAACCCTTTTCCGAAATGCACTCGCCGGCCCTGATGTTCTGGGTCTTAGTTCCGGCGCCAGCCTCGCCGTATCATTGATCTTTATGAGCCCGGCAGTCGGTCATTTTTTTGCGCTGTACCCTAGCCCCTGGATTGTTTCTGTTGCGGCAAGTGTGGGTTGCATTTTGGTGCTGATGCTAATGCTACTGATCGCGCGCAAAATTCAGGACAATGTATCGCTTCTGATCGTGGGGATTATGGTTGGGGCCGCCACCTCTTCCATTGTTAGCGTTTTGCAATACATCAGCAACGCTGAAGAAATGCAGGTCTATATAATTTGGACCTTTGGAAGCCTCGGCGGCTTGAGCTGGGCAGAAATTCAAGTCTTAGCCATCGTGCTTTTGACAGGTGTTTCACTCGCGTTCAGCCAAATTAAATCTTTAAATTCCTGGTTTCTTGGTGACCATTATGCTCGAAGCCTTGGGGTGAATATAAGCAGGGCGCGAATAATCGCCATTTTATCTGCCTCCATATTAACGGGGGCCGTTACTGCCTTCTGCGGGCCGATTGCCTTTGTAGGGTTGGCCGTTCCACACTTAACCAGGCTGGTGATAAAAACCCATAACCATAAGGTGTTAATTCCGGCGGTACTAATCGGGGGCGCTAGCTTACTCTTATTGTGTGATATTCTGGCTCATCTACCGGGAAGCAATTATATTCTTCCCATTAACGCCGTCACGGCTTTGATGGGTGCTCCGGTAGTAATCTGGTTAATTATGCGAAATAAAATTATCCGGATGTGATCGGATGAACACAATGGAATCCTATTTGAGCACTACAGACCTTAACATTGGTTATTCATCGCACCAACATGAAAACCTATTATTTAAAAATCTGAATCTTTCCCTATACAACGGGCAGATGATATGCTTTATGGGTCCTAACGGGATTGGTAAATCTTCGCTGATACGGACCCTGGCGGGATTGCAAAAACCACTGTCCGGGAAAGTAGAAATTCATACGCCCCTAAAACACCAGCAATCCGCCCAAAATATTTCAGTTGTACTGACAGACCCTATAAATTCCATGAGCCTGTCAGTGGAAGAAGTGGTGACGCTTGGCAGATATCCCTATCTGGGCTGGGACGTCCGGCTCAGTGAAACTGACCACGAAATAATTCGCAGGTCGATCCAACATGTTCAGCTGCAACCCCTGCTGCAAAAAAAACTTTATGAGTTAAGTGATGGGCAGGTGCAAATGGTGATGATTGCACGTGCCCTGGCCCAGGATACCCCCATCATAATGTTGGATGAACCTACTGCGCACCTGGATTTGAATAACCGCGTGGAGATCATGAATGTGCTGCGAAAAATTTCGCGCACTTTGAATAAGGCCATTTTACTCGCAACTCATGAGTTGGACCTTGCCTTACAAACAGCCGACCTGATCTGGCTGAGCGGAAAAAATCAAAATATCTTATCCGGTTTTCCTGAAGATCTGGTATTAGACGGTTCTTTTGATCAAATTTTTGAATTTAAAGGTTATGACCTCAAGACTGGCCGGGTCGAACATCAGCCATTCCGCCAAATTAAACTTCAGTTAGTGGGAACAGGTCCGGAATATTTATGGACAAAAAATGCCCTGGAGCGAAATGGTTTTGAGATTACACCAAAGAGTGAAGACATTTCCATCGTTGTGATGCCATCCGACCTTCCTTTGAAGTGGATTATCACAAAAAATAATCGGGAGAATCAGGTCTTTTCAATTGAGTCATTAATAAAATTCATTTTCTCAAACGATTGCGGTAAACGACCGTAATTTTTTTTGCGATTTGGATAAACTGAATTGGCACGGGTTTGTTAGTTTGCAAAGCAATACCAAGCATTATCATCCATGTTTAACACTTCAGACCTCTTCCCTTACCAATTTGACAGTAAATATTCCAAGCCTGTAGCGTATTTCTCCATGGAATTTGCCATAGACCAGCCTTTAAAAAGCTATAGTGGCGGTTTGGGCTTTCTGGCGGGCTCTCATTTAAGAAGCGCTTACGAGTTGAAACAAAATCTTGTGGGAATTGGAATTTTATGGAAAAAAGGATACTACGATCAGGAACGGAACCAGGATCAAACCTTAAAAGTGAATTTGAGGGATAAAGAATACTTCTTTCTGACGGATACCAAAATTATTTTCCCCATCACCATTCACGGCGCGAAAGTATATGTTAAAGCTTTTCTATTAAAACCTGAAGTATTCAATACGGTCCCTCTGTTTTTATTAACCACCGATATACCCGAAAACGATTATCTGGCGCAGACTATCAGCCACCGATTATATGATCCTAATGAAACCACCCGGATCGCCCAGTCCATATTGTTGGGTGCGGGTGGCGCAAAACTGCTGGACGTGCTTCAGCGACACACAGAAATTTATCACATGAATGAAGGACACGCTTTACCGTTGTGTTTTTATCTTCTGGATAAATACAAAGATATTGACGAAGTCAAAAAGCGGGTGGTATTTACCACCCATACGCCCGAAAAAGCCGGGAATGAAGAACACAGTGTGCCCTTGTTAAATAATATGAGTTTTTTCAACGGCCTGACTACTCGCCAGGTGGAAGAACACGTTTCTCCGGAAAATGGGATATTAAATTATACCCTTACTGCTTTGCGGATGGCAAAAATTGCCAATGGTGTATCCCAATTGCATGGCGAAGTTTCCAGGCGGATGTGGAGTGGATATAACGGTATCTGTGAAATTACAGCTATTACCAATGCACAAAATAAAACCTATTGGCGTGACTCCGAATTGGATCAGGCACTGGAGCGAAATGACGATGTGGCCCTGGTGAGCCGTAAAAAGAATCTGAAAAATAAATTATTCAAAACCGTTGCCAACCAGACCGGTAAGCTTTTCGACGAAAATGTACTTACGATTGTCTGGGCACGCCGTTTCGCGGCCTATAAACGGGCGAATTTAATTTTATCTGATTTCAATCGGTTTTTAAAAATCGCTACAAATAAAAAATATCCGATTCAGATTATCTGGGCAGGCAAACCTTATCCAGAAGATTTTGGCGCCATCAATATTTTTAATGAGATTTTCTGGAAAACCAAAGAACTTCCCAATTGTACGGTAGTCACCGGATATGAACTCTGGTTATCAGGCCATTTAAAAAAGGGCTCTGATATCTGGCTGAATAACCCAAAGATGTATCATGAAGCTTCCGGCACGTCAGGAATGACTGCCGCAATGAATGCCTCTATAAACTTATCCATACCCGATGGCTGGGTTCCTGAATTCGCGAAGGATAAAAAGAACGCCTATATCATTGAAACAGCGAGCGATATCTTACCGGGCGATGAAAAAGACAAAATAGAAGCGCAAAATCTGCTCAATCTGCTGGAGTTTGAGATCATTCCAACCTATTATGAGAGGCCTGAAGAATGGGTTAACATCATGAAATCCAGTATGCGAGACGTGGTTCCTTACTTTGATGCCGGCCGTATGGCGGATGAATATTATCAAAAGCTATACAACTATAAATCGGCGGGTTTGTCTTTAACCCAGGATAGCAATCAGTACGCCGCGTAGAGAGAAAACTGAAATTATTTAAAACCGGTGTTAGAAAGCAATTTATTGCGGGCTAACACCGGTTTCTTTTTACCTTGTTTCCAAAAACCGGCGTCAGCGGGGTTTCCGATTGCATGAAAAATGTTGTGATAATAGGCAATGGTATTTCAGGTATTACCGCCGCAAGGAATATCAGGAAAAAAAGTGATTATGACATCACTGTAATATCCTCCGAGACCCAGCACTTCTTTTCCCGAACAGCACTCATGTACATTTACATGGGGCACCTCAAATATGGGAATACGAAACCTTATGAAGATTGGTTCTGGAAAAAAAACAAGATCGACCTTGTCTTCGATCACGCCGACAAAATTGAAACAGAAAACAAATATATTCGACTACGCTCCGGAAAAAACATTCCATATGATGTGCTCATCATAGCTACAGGATCTTGTTCAAACTCGTATGGCTGGCCAGGCGAGAACCACGCCGGAGTTCAGGGGCTTTACAGTTATCCCGACCTGGAGAAGATGGAACAAAATACCAGGGAAGTAAAACGAGCGGTAATCGTTGGCGGCGGGCTGATTGGAATTGAAATGGCGGAAATGCTTCGGACAAGAAATATCCAGGTCACATTTCTCGTGCGCGAACAGGCCTTTTGGAATAATGTGCTTCCCATTCAAGAATCAAAGATGATCAGCAGACACATCCTATCACACGGGGTTGACATCAGACACAACGCGGAAATAAAAGAAATCCAGTCGCATGGAAACGGCAAAGTTAAGGGTGTGATGACACAACATAATGAGGAAATTGCCTGTGACTTTGTCGGAATAACAGTTGGTGTCCATCCCAACATTTCATTGTTGAAAGGCTCTGCGATTTCAGTTAACAAGGGCGTTTTAGTGAATGAATTTCTTGAGACCAATATTGCGGATGTTTATGCCGTAGGAGATTGCGTGGAAAGAATGCATGCTTTGGAAGGAAGAAAAAATATTGAGCAGGTGTGGTACACCGGGCGGATGATGGGTGAAGTGATCGCCCAAACAATCTGTG
>JAYSOP010000578.1:0-2791 GCA_043722905.1 Chryseolinea sp. | reverse complement strand
ACCCATTGTGCAAATTGATGAAGATCACCCCTGGGCATTTCTCGCTTAAACGATTCCCACTCGCTGATCAACGGTATAATCGAATCCGTATCAGGTTTATCACCCTTTTCATTCCGTTTTTTGGATCTCATCCGTTTGCAAATGAACTAAAAATAATCTTAAAATAAAATGAAAACATTTTAATAGTTTAGTTGTTACTATGTTTACATTATAAAATATACTTTTGAAACATGAAAAACATGCTACTGCTTTTGTTGTCCGCAGGATTGGTTACAGGGGTTTTCGCGCAAAATGGGACTGTAACAGGGGTTGTTAAAGATCAGGCCACCCAAACTCCGTTGCCTGGGGTTTCCATTATAATCGAAGGCTTAATACCCTTTCTGGCAACGATTTCCGATGAAAACGGCTATTTCAAACTCACATCGCCTACGGGTAGTTTTACTTTGAAAGCCACTTATGTTGGTTACCAGGAGTTAAGGAAATTTAACGTGGTAATCACTTCAGGAAATACGGCTATTACCAATTTTGAGCTTCGTGAAGAATCAACCACACTGAATGAAGTAGTAGTAAAAGCCGGACCTTCTGCAGTCGTGGCTACGGTAGAAACCCCATTATCCATCCAGAGTTTGACAACGGAGGAAATCAAAAGCAATCCCGGAGGAAACTTTGATATATCACGTGTTATTCAAACCCTTCCGGGTGTGAGTACCAGCGTAGGCGGGGTGCGCAATGATATAATCATCCGGGGCGGAGCGCCCAATGAAAATGTTTATTATTTGGATGGAATTGAAATCCCGGTAATCAATCATTTTACAACTCAGGGAAGTTCCGGAGGTCCTCAAGGTATTCTTAACGTTTCGTTTATTGAGGATGTCACCCTAAGCAGCAGCGCTTTCCAGGCGCGTTATGATAATCCGCTCTCCTCCGTGTTTCAGTTTACACAACGCGAGGGCAACAAAGAGCGCGTTCAGGGAAACGTACGGTTGAGCGGAACTGAACTAGCCACCACGTTTGACGGTCCGATCTCACCGAAAACAACGTTCCTTGCCTCCGCCCGCAGGTCATATCTTCAGTTGTTTTTTGAACTTATCGACTTGCCTATTCGGCCAAACTATTGGGATTTTCAATTCAAGGTAACCCATAAATTTAATCAAAAGACTTCCCTCGCAGCCATTGGAGTCGGCGCCATAGATGAATTCAGTTTTAGTGTTCCGCAGAAGACCACGCCCGAAAAAGAATTCGTCTTACGGTCTAGTCCAGTGA
Organism: Chryseolinea sp.; assembly: GCA_043722905.1. Lineage (GTDB taxonomy): Bacteria > Bacteroidota > Bacteroidia > Cytophagales > Cyclobacteriaceae > Chryseosolibacter. Next base: position 1,528 of record JAYSOP010000578.1, on the reverse strand, counting down.
TCAATCAAGACAGCTATACACTGGGTTTGTCTTTGAAACATCTGGTCAGCAATGGATACATAAATGCGTCGCTGAGCAGAAATTATTTCAACAACCGACTCGATAAGTTTGAAGACGGCCAGCAGGACAATGAAGCCATGCGAACCCTAGAAACACGATCTGATGAAATCGAAAACAAATTCAGAGTTGATGTAAACAAATCTGAAAAAGGATGGAAGTATGCTTATGGATTATCAGGGCAATATGTCCAGTTCAAAAATGATATTTTTAATGTGGTACGCAAAGAGTTCATCAATGAAAATGGTGAAACAACTCAACCCGGGTTGACCCTCGATTACAATACCGCCATAGACTTTTTTAAATATGGGCTGTTTGTTCAGGCAACACGATCTTTTGTAAATAGCAGACTTAGTGTTTCTGCGGGTATCCGTTCTGATATGAACTCGTTTACTACGCGTGGAGACGATCCGTTAGAAACCCTTTCCCCCCGCGCATCCGTCTCGTATGCGGTCGCAAAAAAAATTAACATCAACGCTTCAGTTGGCCGTTATTACAAAACGCCTGTGTATACCGTATTGGGATTTCAGGATGAACTGGGAAATTTTGTAAATAAGGATAGCAAGTATATTGCATCTGACCATCTTGTGGGGGGACTTGAATTCTTGCCGAATGATAACTTGCGCCTTACAGCTGAAGGATTCTATAAACGCTACAACCATTATCCCGTTTCGCTTCAAAGGGGTGTGTCTCTGGCTAACGACGGAGCCGAGTTTACGGCTATCGGCAATGAAGATGTGGTAAGCACAGGAAAAGGAAAATCTTATGGCTTTGAATTATATGCCCAGAAAAAACTAACCGAGAAAACTTTTTACATCATTGCTTATACCTGGTATAGAAGTTTGTTTTCCGGAACGGATGGAAAATACCTCGCTTCTGCATGGGATAATCAAAATCTGGTATCGGCTTTGTTTGGAAGGAAGTTAAGGAAAGGGTGGGAGGTGGGTCTAAAATTCCGGTATGCAGGCGGTGCACCTTATACGCCGCTGGATCTGGAAGCTTCCCGGTTAAATTATCTATCCCTCGGTAACGGTATTCGCGATGTAAAGAAATTAAACTCACAGCGGCTTGACGCGTTTACCCAATTCGATTTTCGCATCGATAAAAAATGGAATTACAGGCGATTCACCCTGGACTTGTTTCTTGACGTTCAAAATCTTTTCGTGACCCAAACGCCTACTGTAACAGAGTATACTTTTGATCGCAATGAGGATGGTTCGTATAAAACTACAGATGGTCAGTCCATCCGCGAGGACGGATCAAATGCGATTCCTTATCTGATTGAAAATGAGGACGCATTTTTTGTTCCTACGATTGGTTTTATTGTTGAATTTTAAGAGAGGATTATTTACGCATGATAGATATTCACTTCTTATGTATTTCTCTTATGCAGAAAATCTGAAAACTGGCGTGGAATGGCTGGCGGATCATTTACGTGCTTCTAAAATTCTCTTTAGAAGCCCGAACTTAA
>JAYSOP010000577.1:0-7269 GCA_043722905.1 Chryseolinea sp. | reverse complement strand
CTTCTTATTATCTAATTTTTTTCTACCAAAATATTTCTGATCCCGGAGAACCCAAACTTAAAACGTCTGATACCCGGCAGTTCTTGCCGGAAGTGCGTAACTTGGAGGATGAAAAAAAGTACTGTAATCGCCACCTGCCTTATCCATTCCGGAATTACGGCCCAACCTCTGGCGGACGTGGAGGAGTCAATTCAGCAATCCTTCAATGAAGATTTTCGGGGATTGGATTACCATCAATGGAATACGCACTTGACCGAGACTGAAGCCAAAAGAATTATTAAAGAGTTTGGTAGTTCGTATCGGATCGACATCAGACAATTCATCCAGGATCTAATGTGATTTGCGGCACGTAAAGTAAAGATGAATTTTCTGATCTTACTATTTGTAATATTTACACGAATTATTTTATTTTTCCCACAGCCATCGCCCTTCCTTGTTGATTTAAAACAAGTTTGCCTGGCGCGAGCATTGCGGTGTGAAGGATTATGAACTGGATTAGGCCAGGGATACGGATGGGCCGATTCTGAAAAGAAAATTCCAGTAGAACCCTCCGATACCGGCTTCATATTATTTGGCACACGATCACTGAACCCGAATCTGGAGTAAAGTTTACGCATAGAACGCCAGACATCAATATTTTCACCGGCCAGCAGTACAAATTAATCTATCGTTAATAATGGCATCAGATATTTGATTGTAAAAAAATGTATTTTAGAAATTCTCTAAAAATTACTTAAACATTTAAAAATGAAGTATAAAATAGGTGTTATCGGCTCAGGGCAGGTTGCCCAGGTGCTGGCAAGTGGCTTTGCCAGGTATGGTCATGATGTAATGATCGGTTCGCGCGATGTGAATAAATTAAATGATTGGAAAAAAAAGTCGCAAGTGGAAGTGCGCGCAGCCTCCTTTGAAGAAACGGCAAGTTTCGGTGAAATAATTGTATTGGCTGTGAAAGGAACCGTTGCCGAAAAAGTGGTAGCAGATATCGCTTCTGCCCTCGAGACTAAAATTGTTTTAGACTCTACCAACCCCATTGCAGATTCCCCACCGGATAATGGTGTTTTGAAATTCTTTACCGATCTGAATGAATCGCTGATGGAGAAACTTCAGAAGGCCGTTCCGAAGGCGAAGTTTATAAAGGTTTTCTCCAGCGTGGGCAGTGGGCTCATGGTTAATCCACGATTATCAGATAAGCCTACCATGTTTATATGTGGCAATGATGACGCGGCCAAAATCGTGGTAAAAAGTTTGCTGGATGATTTTGGATGGGATGTTGCAGATATGGGCAAGATGCAGTCGGCCCGCGCCATTGAGCCATTGTGCATATTGTGGTGTATTCCAGGATTCATTAGAAATGAATGGAACCACGCTTTTAAATTATTGAAATCTTAAGATTAACCGTTATAGGTCAGGAAAAACCCCCTTAAGAAGGGGAAATTATTGTCTTTATTAGTAATTTTCTTTTAAGACCTATACCTGATGAAGCCTGTTATTATTTCGATCGTTGTTTTGTGTTTGGTGTATTCAAAGGCCAAAGCACAGGACGCGCCTTTCACCCCTGTTTCCCTCATTGATATCCTGCAAAACAAGTATGATAAAGATACCTCAGCGAGCGCTGTTGTGCTACGTGAATTTGGGGAAGCCTATATCAATAATGGCGATGGGTACCACGTCATATTTAAATACCGTGCAAGGATTAAAATCCTCAAAAAGAATGGCCTCGGCCAGGCAAACATAGAGATACCCCTGCGAAAACAAACCAATAACGTTTTGGAGCGCACGATTGTCATAAAAGCATCATCGTTTAACCTTGAAAATAATGTTGTTCGGGAAGAAGTGCTGCAGGAAAAAGATATTTTTACAGAAAACAGAAATAAATACTACACAATAAAAAAGTTTGCTATCCCCAATGTAAGGGTCGGAAGTGTAATTGAATTCAGTTATACTTTGGATTCACCTTTTATTTACAATTTCCGATCGTGGGAATTCCAATCCGATATCCCAAAGATGGAAAGTGAGTATTGGGCCTCCATTCCCGGTGTATATCTCTATAACATTTCAATCAGGGGTTTCCAAAAACTATCTAAAAACGACAGTAAAATCATTCCAAAATGTTTAGGCAATGGTGGCGATGAACGGGGCAATGGCTATTCTGCGGACTGCGCATTGATGAAATTCGGAATGAAAAACATTCCGGCATTCGTGGAGGAGGACTACATGACCTCGAAAAACAATTTCATTTCCTCCCTTCAGTTCGAATTGTCCGAAATCAGGCGTTTCGACGGCACCATCGATAAGGTGACGAAGGAATGGAAAGATGCCGAACAGGAAATGAAACAGGATACCAGGTTCGGTGTACAATTAAAAAAAGGTAAGGATATCGGTACCGAAGTAAAAAAACTTGTTGACAATGAAAGCGATGAACTTGCGAAAGCGAAAAAGATATATCAGTTCATAAAGGACTGGTATCTCTGGAATGAGACCTTCGGAATGTTCAGTGAATTGGGCATTAAGAAAGCCTTTGATGAAAAAACAGGAAATGTCGGAGATATCAATTTGTCTCTCATTGCAGCCTTGCGTTTCGCAGGACTGAATGTTGACCCTGTGATCCTTTCGACACGTGAAAATGGCCTTGCAACGGAACTTTATCCGGTATTAAGCGAATTCAATTATGTCATAGCAAAGGTGAACATTGGCGATAAGGTTTATCTCGCCGATGCCACAGAAAAATTTTATCCCTTTGACATGTTGCCCGAGCGATGTCTTAATGGAAAGGGCAGGGTGTTAGGTGATGGTACTTCATATTGGTTAGACCTTAAACCTTCCATCAATAGAAAGATCGTCTCGCTTTTTAACCTTACACTTGACAAAGATGGCGTCATGCGGGGTTCCCTAAGCACCAGCTTTATGGGTTATGATGCTGTGAGCAAACGCGCGGAAATTTTATCACATCAAACACTGGATGCCTATATAAAAGAACTCAAAAGCACACTCAGCCAGGTAGAGATAACCGGCTATGAACTAAAGAATATTGAAGATCTGGAAAAGCCAGTAACCCGTAACCTGCAAATCGAGATCAGGGCTTTTGACAATCTCGAGGTTGCCAACTTCCTTTTTAATCCCTTTATACTGGATAAATGGGCCGGCAACCCATTTAAATCCAGGGAAAGATTATATCCAGTGGATTTTGGCGTTCCTCTTATCAGGGTCACTATTTTCAACCTCGAATATCCCATTAACTTTGAGATTGTTAACATTCCAGAAAAAGTAGGCTTTAGTTTACCGAATTCGGGTGGCCGTTTTCTTTTGGAATCATCAAATGTTGAAAACAAACTTTCCATCAACAATTCTCTCAATATCAATAAAAGTATCTTTAGCTCAACGGAATATCAATACCTGAAAGAACTTTTTGACCGCATCATCCAGGTTCAGAATGGTGAATTGTTATTTAAAAAGAAAACGTGATCAGTAAAAAGATCCATGTGCCGCACCGGCCACAAACCGTGGATTTTCAATTTCCTTTTTTATTCTATTTAGTTAGGCAGTTTTATTTCTACCTTTGCGCTCGATAGCATATCTTCACCGACTTATTTATTGGTAAAAGGATGTCTAAAACAGACTATTGTCGCTTGTCTGATGGGTCAGTGCCTCATCGGCCAGGTTTTCAAAGTACCGACTAATTCGGACACTGAGGCTTTTTTTTTTGGTAAAAAATCAGAGAGGTTTTAATTTGCAGGCTTAATAGATTTTATTCTTAAAAATTCATATGAAACGTACCACCATTTTGTTGATTTGCGTGCTGGCTGTTGTGGGTGTTTCTGCTCAGACGGCAAGCGATGCATTGGAAAGGGATAGCCAAACTTTGCGTCAGCGTTATCTGGTTATGAAGAACAAATCCCAAAATTACCAGGAGTATAAAGTTATCAAGGAGAATATTTTGGATGGTATGTGGGGAATTATTCAGGACTCACTGAATGTCAAACAAGCCTCTTTCCGCCAGGCGCAAAGCGAAATCAACAAACTAAATCAGGAACTGGATAAAAATAAAGCTGCTTTAAAGTCTAAAGAGGAAAGCATGCAGGATGTTCAGTATGCCAGCACTCACATCTCCGTAATGGGAATCGACTTTGACAAAGGATTTTTTGCGGCTATGGTCGGTGTAATTCTCCTGCTGCTGGGCTTGGTTATCGCCGTTATTTATTACACCCTTAAAATGATGCGCAAGAATCTCTCCGAGAAGATTGATTTAATGAATTCAATAAGCTCAGAATATGAAGAGTACAAGCGCAAGGCTATGGACAAACAAACCAAGCTTTCGCGTGAACTTCAGAACGAAAGAAATAAGCTGCAAGAATTAGGCAGTTTATAATTCCAGTTGAAAGATAAACAGAGAGGAAATTTGAATTCAAAGTTTCCTCTCTGTTTCATTTGAGGCTATTGATAAATCCTCACAAAATCAATTTCCAATTTCTGTGGCCAGATGGCAGGATCAACCCCCTCTGCTCCGCCCCAGTTTCCCCCCACAGCAATGTTTAAGATAAGGTAAAAGCGCTGGTCAAATGGCCATCCTTTATAATCATCTTTGGGGTCGCGAATCACCGTGTGGTATAGTTTCTCGTCCACATAGAAATCCATTTGATTTTCTTTCCAATCCACTGCATAAATGTGGAATGCCTCGTGGGCGTCAGGGATAGTGATAATACCTTCCTTTTGAGTTTGCTTCATATGGTTGTAAGCTTCGGTGTGAACGGTGCCATGAATCACCCCCTGATCATGTCCCACATGCTCCATAATATCGATCTCACCGCTGGCCGGCCACCCGCCATATTTCCAGTCTGTTGGAAGCATCCAGATGGCGGGCCAGGTACCTTTGCCCTGGGGTAATTTCGCGCTTATTTCTATGCGACCGTATAGCCAGTCTCCTTTTGCCCTGCTGATTAATTTTGCTGATGAGAATGCTTTCGAGCCAACAGAATCCTTACGCGCATGTATGACAAGTTTGCCGTTTTCTACACCAATATTTTTGGGATCCTTAGTATAGTATTGAAGCTCATTATTACCCCATCCACAATTGTCAGGACATCCGTCACCCAAATCATAATTCCATTTCGCCTCTTCAGGGAGACCTTTTCCTTCAAACTCATCAGACCATACCAGTACCCTTCCGCTTTCACTTTTACAGGAAAATAATGTCATCAGAATACAAGAGGCCAATAGATATTTCATCACCGAAGGGTAGTTTTAGTGAATAGACAATATAATAAATTGCTGGCTCTTCTTTAGGGAGCGATGACTGGATATTTTGTTGCCACGATCGCCATCAGGTCTTTTTAGTCCGTTTCAGGGCACTACGACCAACGCCTGTTAACCAATGACCCTTGGCTAATTTTTCCTGAAATGACTAACAGGAAATTGTAAACTATTTTGTAACCTTTCACCAACCGTGTAGTTTCCCTTCTTGAAAACGGTTACATCAGATTTGAATTCCTTAGGAGATAATGCCTTGATGATCAAGGTGAAAGATGGAGATACTGACAAACTCGGGCTGTTGTTCGAGCGCTATAAAAAACCTTTGTTTGGTTTTTTTTATGGTATGACGAAAGATCCTGAATTAAGTGAGGACCTGGTGCAAAATGTTTTCGTCCGGATTCTGAAATATCGCTATCTCTTCCGCGGAGAGGGCGACTTCAAAACGTGGATGTTCCATATCGCAAGAAATGTGAACCACGATCACTATCGGAAAATAAAATGGAAGGGGAAAGACAGTTTGGAAAATTGGGAAGAGCGACTTAGTAATTATGAAAATCGTGATACCCAATACCACCAAGACGAAGAACTGCAATTGCTCTCGATGGCCATTGACCGACTTCCTGAGGACAGGCGTGAAATTCTTTTTCTCAGTAAGTTCCAGGATAAGAAGTATAAAGAAATAGGAGCAATACTGGGTTGCTCTGAAGGGGCGGTAAAGGTAAAAGTATTCCGGGCACTTCAGGACTTAAAAGAGGTTTACAGGAAGTTAGAAAAGCATTTATAGATATGGAAAAGCAGAAAATTCAGGATTTGATATTAAGGTTTCACACGGGCGAGGCTACCGAGGGAGAAAAAAAGGAACTCGAACATTTAATAGAAGCGGGGGTAGTCTCACTTAAAAATTTTGAAAGTTTGCAGAAGGTGGAGCACCAGCTGCAGGCATTGGCAACTCCTGCACCATCTTCGAAACTGGATGATCGTTTTTACAAGATGCTGGCATCGGCGAAAGAAACACGCCAGTCTTTTTCCTGGAAACAATTTTTTTCGTGGCCCGAATTTGCCCCAAAATTAGCGTTTGCGTCTTTCACACTTATCCTGGGACTGGTGGGAGGATATTTGCTTCGGACACCTGTAGTCGGACCTGGTAGTCAAATTGAAGCGTTGAGCAAGCAGGTTTCTGATCTTCAGGAAATGATGATGTTATCGCTGCTTGAAAAAGAGTCCGCAACTGACCGGCTGAAAGCAGTAAACCTGACTCAGGGAATGTCAGAAGCCAGTTTAAAAGTGACCAATGCGCTTATCCAGACTTTAAATGAGGACGACAATGTGAATGTGCGTCTGGCAGCACTCGAGGCGTTGACACCATTCGTGCGAGATAACAAGGTACGGGAAGCGCTGGTACGCTCAATTGCCAAACAGGAGTCGCCGCTCGTCCAGTTATCGATGGCCGAATTGATGGTGGCATTGCACGAAAAAACGGCCCTTCAGGAATTTGAAAAAATTGTCGGCTCGGAAAAAACTCCCGCTGAAGTAAAAGAGAAAATCAGGCAAACTATTGAAGTTTTAATCTAACTGAATCATGAGAACAAAATTAATATGGCTGATGGTGTTTTTGTCATCTGGTGGCTACGCTCAAACATTCTCGGAGAAAATCACAAAAGAACTGGTGTTCGAAAAAAAATCCCAGGGCAATGCTTTGATGGTTGCCAATATGAATGGAAATGTAAAAGTAATCGGTTACGAAGGTGACAAGATTGTGATGGAAGTAATCAAATCCATATCCGGCAAATCAGAAACCCGTTTGGAAAAAGGAAAACAGGAAGTTCAATTAAACATTATGGATCGGGCCGATACCATCATTGTTTACATCCAGGATGCCTGCAGCAAATTTGGGAAAAAAACAAAAGGTAAAAAACACCATGGCGGTTCCTTTCAATATGGATGGGGATATCAATGGAATGAGCATCAGAACAATTGTCACCTGGATTACGACTACAAAATGGATTTCACCATCAAAGT
>JAYSOP010000576.1:0-1888 GCA_043722905.1 Chryseolinea sp. | reverse complement strand
GCAATGGATATGCAAACCGCAGGTGTTGATTCGGTGGGTCTGCCATCACAAAATTTTTCTGTAGCCACCATTCAGCGAAGAGTATTCGCGCGCTCAAATATTGCAGCTATATTTATTAACAAAGAATCGTTGAACTATATACCCAGCGCAGATTCGACAAAGCCTGTCTATTCTGCGTACAATAGAAACATTGGAATGGAGTATAACCTTGCCTCTTCCAATAATCTCTGGACGGGCAAGGCCGTCATGCTTAAATCTTTCAGTCCCGATAAAAAGGGTCATGATTTTACGCATGCTGCAAACCTTAATTACTTTAGCCGCAAATGGAATCTCATCTGGCAGCATGAATATGTAGGTAAGGATTATACAGCGGAAGCAGGGTATGTGCCCCGTACAGGATACATCAGGGTTTTTCCACAAGCAACCCGTTTATTCTTTCCAACAGGGACAAAAGTATTAAGTCATGGTCCGGTTGTAACATCGTCTTATTTCTTTAACGAGTCATTTAATAAAACCGACAATGAGAGTATCGCACTTTATAAAATTACATTAAGAACTCAAGCCGTTCTCGCAGGGTGGGTGGGCAATAGTTATATTAAATTGTTGAGACCTTTTGATCCAACCAACTCAGGTATGGATACATTGGCGACTGGCTCCGAACACCGATGGATTGCATATGGCGCTGACTTCATTTCAAAACCACAAAGTTTATTTACCTATTCAATTTCTGCCCGCAATGGCGGCTACTATGCCGATGGCAAACGGTTTAACCTGACAAGCGAATTTGGTTATCGATTTCAACCCTATGTTAGTATAGCCTTAAGTTCCAGCTATAACGATATTCGGTTGCCCGACCCGTGGGGCAAGACAACGTTTTGGTTGGTTGGCCCCCGACTTGATGTAACCATGACCAATAAATTATTCTTCACTGCATTTGCTCAATATAACGAGCAACGGAAAAACGTTAACCTCAACACGCGTATACAATGGCGCTACAAACCGGCTTCTGATTTGTTTATCGTTTACACCGATAATTATTTGCCCGAAAATTTTGCTGTGAAAAATAGAGCACTGGTTGTCAAACTCACCTACTGGTGGGGTCTATAGTTGAATGATGCTTGATGCTGGATTCTGGGGGGCTGAGGTACTGATTACCACTAACCGATTACCTGATTACTGATTCACTTCCAGCCAGTCCTTGCAATGTTTTTCTAGCGTTGGGAAGAAGGCTTCAAATTCAGATTTAAAGTCCTCATAATTTTCTTGCAGCTCAGAAATAGATTCATCCATTTTTGATTCATAAGGTGTCCTTCGAGCCATTCCCGCAAGGGCACGGTGAATGCCCTCCACGGTTGCGTAGTTCACCAGCCAATTGCCCTTTATCATATACGGCATCATCATGTTCACGCGGTCGGGTAATAGAGTTGCATTTTTTTGGATCACCTCATAAACAGAGGCAGCATAATCCGATAAAGGTTGAGGATGATAGTCGTTCCAGTTTTTTGCCAGAAAGTGATCGTAGAAAACATCTACAATAACTCCTGAATAGTGGCGATACTTGGGGCGCAATCTTTTTTTACTTTGAGTCACGATTGGATGCTGATCGGTAAAAAAATCTATTTCGCGATGAAGTTTAATTCCTTTGGCCATTTCTGACCCAACTTTTTCGACAAGGTTCTTTCCTTTCACAAAATCCCCAATAAAGTTTCCCAGCATAATGGAGGTATTATCGCCAGACAGGTGAAGATGAGCAAGAAAGTTCATGTGCGTAATTTACTAATTCAAAATGCTGAAATTTTTTTTCTAAAGGATTATCCTTGCGGAAGGAGAATAATCGTTAGGAAAGATTAACAATATTTTTGAACTTCCTACCCAAATATAGAATATA
>JAYSOP010000575.1:0-4929 GCA_043722905.1 Chryseolinea sp. | reverse complement strand
GCGGACTGAAGCCCATATCAGTTCCGTAGAGCAAACGGTCCTGATATTTTTCACAAAACGCATTCATGTATTTAGGAATCGTGGCGGTTTCCCCATAACGGGCTCCGAATTCCGCGTAGAGGTTGGGATATTTATCCAGGATATTTCCCAGGATGGTAAGGTCATACTCGCAATTGGCCAGGTGGCACGCTATGAAGGTTGTTTTGGGATTGTCGCGGACAACATTCTCCAGTGTCTTAATTAGTTGGCCGTGATCCAATATTCCTTTTTGTTTTAAATCGATGCGCCAATCGTACGCGTTCATCAATCCATCATTGGTTGAATCCATCGGAAGATACATCCAGTACGGTTCGGCTACATGTATTTCTACAGGAATCTTTAATGCGGCGCATTTTTCAAATAAAGGTTTCATCTTTTTATCATCGACATGCAGGCCATATCCGGGAACAGGTTCTGAAAACAATTCACCTAAGCCTTTGTCTCCTAACTCCCCTACTCCTCTGGCGCCCACTTTATAACAACGTTCCAGTTCTTTGACAGCTTTTTCACTCCATCCCGGCTCCTGATACCCTGTATAGTCAAATCCACACCATACATCAAAGCGACCGGGATACTTCGCATAGTGTGCGTAGATACTATCAAATTTTGCTCCGGCTGTCGTGGTCATGATGATCGTTTTCTCAATGCCTGCCTGATCCATGGTTTCCACCCATTTTTTCAAATGAGCATCGGATGTGGCATACGGATGCGAATGAATATCAATGGCGGGATATTTCGCTTTCGCAAGTTTTGACACAGGAACCTTATAGGCCGTAACAGGGCGATAATCCTTTAACTTTATGTCTTCCGGTGAGGTTTGTGCCTGATTTATACTCCACATAAAAACCAACAAAACAGTTTTCACTAAAATAATCTTGTTCATCCTGATCATGCTTTAAAAGATAAAGTGAGTCTTTGTTTTTAATTCACTGGCAATAATATTTTCAAGAATATCTGATTTTTCATCCAGCCTTTTTAACAGGATTAGCTGATTTCCTGCCCGTACAAAATTCTGATCTTCATAGCGCGCGCCATAGTAGACATCATCGTTACAATAATCGGCGAGAAAACGAATGGCCTGCATGTATATTAAAAATAAGCCCGAGTACAAAATTAATTTTTTTTCTTCGGAGGTTAATTCATCACCCATGCTGCTCAGGTATCCGTTGACAATGGCCCTGAAGTAATCTTCACGTACCTCAATTTTTTCAAAATCTTTTTCTTCTTCATTGGCCGGTGAAAGATAGGTACGCATCATATCGCCCACATCACTGATGAAATAACCGGGCATCACTGTATCGAGGTCGATCACACAAAGGCCTTCTCCCTGATCATCAAACAATACATTGCTGATTTTTGTATCATGGTGCGTGACTCGCTGACGGACAAAACTGCTCTTGCGGATGCGCTCGTAAGATTCCAGTATCCGGTGATACTTTCTTATCTCGGCAATCATCGCTTTTGATTGTGCAATTCTGACAGGATTTCCTGTTTGTAAAGCCGTTTCAAACTGCTGATTCCGAAGGGTCAGATTATGAAAATCAGGGATGGTTATATTTAATTTCCGGGCATCGAACCCAGAGAGGAGCCGGGTAAATTTTCCGAATTGCAAAGCTGCCTCGAACGCCTGTTTCGGAGTAGAGACCACATTTATGGTATGGGAGCCCTGCAGGAAAGGGAACACCCTGAAATAGCCTTCCTTTGAATCATGGTAGATATCATCGCCCTGGAGGTTACGCACAGGGGAAACGAATAAATAGCTGGGAGAATTGGCTTTCAAATAATCGTCAATCAGCCGGATGTTTTCCGCCACGTGATATGGCTTTTTGAAAACCTGGTCATTTATCCGCTGTAAAATGTATGCTGATTCCCCGCTGGAAACTTTCCAGGTGTGATTGATCAATCCGCTGGTCAGCGGCTCTATAACGCTTTCGCTTTCCCGAATGCCATACACATTTAAAACTTTGGAAATCATTATTATCGATGGCTAAAACTTTTTTGAAAGATAAAATTAATTATCCAATCTTCCACTGTAAGGCCAGCCACAGCCGGATGTTTCTTGCACATTCCTTGCTGTTCTCCAAGTTGCTCTGGGAGCGTGCCCACCGCGTATCAGGGCTTCCGTTGTTGCCACCATCTTATGATCATTTCCTTCTGCTCATCATCGTAGAATACATTCATCAAAGGGACTCATTTTTTATAAAAATCTATGATCTTTTCGAACTCAAAAAATTGTGGAGAATTCCAAAAAAATTATCCTACATTGGAACATACCATAAATTTGATAGCACGTCCAATAAAGCCGTGCTTCCTTCTTCATAAACCATTGATAAATGAATTCATCGAGGCGTAATTTTTTCCGAAACACCGTGTCAGGCGCTGTTGCCGCCAGTATGGTAACACCGTTCGTTCAGGCAGCGTCACCGACGCCAAAATCGAGGATTAAATTAAGTGTATCTTCCTATTCGTACTGGCATTTCAAGGGCGAAAAGTTTCCCATTGAAAAAGTAATTGATGAGGCTGCGAAGCTGGGCGTGGAAGGAATCGATATTCTGCACAGGCAGATGGATGGCGAAGACAACGGCTATCTTCAGCGGTTAAAGAAGCAGGCATTTCTCAATGGCATTGCTTTCACCTGCCTGTCGATTCACCAAAGTTTTGTTTCACCCGATAAAGAATTCCTGAAGAAGGAAATCGAGCATACCAAAAAATGTATCGGGATTGCCGCACAAATGGGAATTCCATGTCTGAGATTGAACTCCGGAAGGTGGAATACGATCAAATCTTTTGATGATCTCATGAAAAACAGAGGCGTCGAGCCCATCCTTGCGGGTTACACTGAAGAAGATGGCTTCAAGTGGTGTATAGATAGCATCGAGCAATGCTTGCCCACAGCGGCCGAATATGGGGTGCTGCTGGCCCTCGAAAATCACTGGGGGCTGTGCTCCACACCCGAAGGCCAGTTAAAAATCAAAAACGCGATAGATTCTCCCTGGCTTGGCATTCTTATGGACACGGGTAATTTTCTGGAAAATCCTTATGAAAAGCTGGAGATGCTTGCCCCCCACACTAATTTTGTGCAAGCGAAAACGTATTATGGAGGGGGCGAGTGGTACTCATTGGATCTCGATTACAAACGCATCATCGGCATACTGAACAAAGTAAACTATCAAGGTTATTTGTCTCTGGAATTCGAAGGAAAAGAAAGTCCCGCCACTGCGGTACCCAAAAGTATTGAGATGCTGCGGAACGCAATGGCGTAAAGTTCTGTGAATCGTTGCCAATCGGATGTAGCTAAAAAAATGATCCTTTATCTCAATATTGTCACGATGCCCTTATAACTCATTTTAGTAAACGCGAGATCCATCTCGACGGTATAGTAATAAACATCGGATGGCAGTGGGGCACCATTATACTCACCATCCCATTCGTTTTCTAATTTACTGGTTTCAAAAACCAAAATTCCTTTCTGGGTATAGACCCGGATAACAGTATTTAATTTTTCAGCGTCCTGATAAGCCGTAATTTTCCATGTGTCGTTAGCCTGATCGTTGTTTGGCGTAAATGCGCTGGGAATGTCCAGTGCCACATCCCTGCTCATGAGAACAATCCGCTCATAGGTACCGCTGAAATCTTTCCCGTCATTTAATCTGATATAGATAATCTTTGATGTTTCCTGAAGGCTATCGACCGCACTGAGATAAGTAAAATTGACCGATCTCAAGATCCGTTCATATTCCTGCAGCATCGCATTTCCCAAAAGAAACAAAACTCCGGTGCCCGCGTCAAAAACCCCATGGATATTATCCGTGTCTTCAAACAAAAGGCCATCCGTTAGAGGATTGTAATTCGCGGCCTGAAATCCAATTTCGGCGTATAGGATCTTTTCATCATCCACATCTCTGATCTCCACACCTGATCCCAATGTCCAGGGACCTGATCCCCTGGCAACCAATGGTTCAACGGGTAGCTGCAGCAATACCGGCGGGTCGTTTACGGGCTTGACATCAACTAAAAGATTATACGACGTTGACTCCGAACCTTTGCTGATCCTGAGTGGAACATTCAGATTTCCGTGGAAGTCAGCATCCGGTTTGATGGTGTTTTTACTAACCCGGTAATGATCCCCTTGTAGTATTTGAAGGTCGTAACCCTCCGGATATGCGTCAGTGGGATCACTGACAACCAAATCTGAAAGGCGGATCACCATGGAGGAATCTTCAAACATCTCCAATGATTGCTGAGACAGGATTTCCATCGAACCCTCTGGGATTACCTCGATAATAAGGTCATATGGATCACTTACACTATTGCCATCATTTACGCTAACCCTCACCTGTAACATGCCCACATAGCCTGAAACCGGAGCGATGGTATAGTTGGTAACGGTGTAATGCCTGCCTTCGGAAACCTGGAGGGTAAAATCCTTTGGATATTGATTGTCGGGATCCGTCACCACCAGATGAGAAAGTTTAATTTCCAGATTTTTACCCTCAATAATTTTTAATCCGGACTGACCTAAGATGATCGGTTTAATATTCGGGTCTGTGGTAACGTTTATTTTGAGATTGAAAACTTTGCTTTCGGACGTGCCGTCGGAAACAGAAACAGGCACAGCAAGCTCTCCTGTGAAATCCTTATTCGGTGTTATGACAGACTCCTTGACGTCAAAATTTTCTGCCGGATACACTTTTAATGAAAAGTCTGAAGGAAATACGTCATCAGGGTCAGTAACCAGTAAGTGCGAAAGTAGAATGGTAATGGCCTGATTTTTTGAAATACTTACGGGAATTTGTCCGGAAATTACTGGCGAAATATTTACTTCCGGGCTCACATTGACCACCGCGTGGAACGGGTCGCTCTCGTTCTTACCATCGTTAACGACCACTC
>JAYSOP010000574.1:0-2125 GCA_043722905.1 Chryseolinea sp. | reverse complement strand
AAATCCGATATCTATTCCCTGCACAACCTCCCAGTGAATATTTGGATTCGGAATGTACTCAGGTACGGCTGCCGGGTATACATTTTCTCCAAAAACCGCAGTCACTCCGGTTCTTAGTAGAGGATAATAAAGGTAATTGCCTACTTTATCGTTACCCAGGCGTCCCCATGAAGCTTTCAGCTTAAAAAATTCCAGCAGGTTTTGATCCTGCAGAAAGGGTTCCTCGGTGATTATCCAACCTGCCCCGATAGATGGAAAATTACCCCAACGGTTGGTGGGTGAAAATTTAGAAGTACCATCTCTTCTAAAGGAAGCATTAAGCAAATACTTATTTTTAAAAGAATAGTTCAATCGAAAAAGGTATGACAAAAAAGCTTGTTCCTCTGCACCCCCATTATTTGTGCGGGTTACATCATCAGCACCAATTCCCAAATACCAAAAATTCGGATCCGAAGGAATATTCAGCGGGCTTCGGCTTTGACGGCCCCCTGTGATAAAATCATATCTTTTCAATTGCTGAGTGATACCGGCAAGCAACGTGATGTCATGTATTTCATTAATGTTTTTTGAATAGGTCAGGGTGTGGTCCATCTGCCAGGTTGTAAAGTTGCGTTTCTCCTGTGAAACCCTGGTGATCTCGTTGAACTGGGCACGGTCAGCGCCTGTGCCAATTTCAAACAGGGGGTCGTAAGAACGCATGCTATTGAATCCCAGATCGGTATAGAAAACGGATTTCCATGTGAAGTCTTTAAGAAATTTCAATTCAGCAAAAGCTGAGGCTACAAAACGATATCCATCGTTAATACTTTTGTCTTTGTATATCTCCGTGAAGGCATATGGGTTACCCACCTGCGCGCGCTGAAATGTCGGGGCGGCATTCCAGTTTCCACCGGCATCCCGCGGTGCATAAACGGGTGCCGACCATAAAGCGCTACTGACTGCACCATCGCGATAAGGATCTCTTTCGAAACGGAAAAGACTAATATCTGCGCCAATTTTCAAATACTTATTAACAGTATATTCGTCCCGAAGGTGAGCAGTATATCGCTTGTAACTATCATATTTGATAACTCCATCCTGCTTAAAGTAGTTTAGACTAAAGGTTGCCTGATTGCGCTCACTTCCCGAAGTAATACTCAGGCTGTTGTTGTTGATCATAGCATCTCTGAAGATCAGATCCTGCCAATCAGTATCCGCCGAATAATTGCTGAAATCGAACGGTGCACTGCCAAGGTGACCTAATTGCTCGTTATACAGCGTTTTAAATTGTTCGGCATTGGCAACTTTTATGGTGTTGGTGATTTTTTGAACACCCACGTAAGAGCTGAAATTAATGTTGGTCTGACCTTCCTTAGCCCGCTTGGTTGTAATAATAACCACACCATTGGCGCCCTGAACGCCGAACATGGCCAGTGACGATGGGTCCTTTAGAATTTCCATAGACGCAATATCATTCGGGTTCACGAAATCGATGTTATCAGCAAAAATCCCGTCCACTACATATAAAGGATTTGTATTGCTGATAGAGCCCACCCCGCGTATTCGAATCGTAGGGCTCGACCCTGCCACACCACTATTGGTGATCACAACACCTGCCGCCCGACCTTGAATCGAGTTTAAAGGATTGGCATTGGGGCGATCGGCAATTTCCTCGCCTTTTAAAGAAGTAATAGCACCCGTAACATCTCTTTTGCGCTGGGTTCCATAGCCGATCACAACAACCTCCTCCAGTGAGGTAATATCGGCCTCAAGCGTCACATTTATCGCCGTCTGGTCGCCAACCTGAACAGTTACCGGGCGAAAGCCGACAAAAGTAAAAACCAGTCCATTTTCTTCCGTCAATAACTGAAGGGAATAATTACCATCAATATCCGTCGTAGTTCCCTTAGTGGTGCCTTCCACAACAACATTCACACCGGGTATCGGCAAACCATCTTCATTAGAGGTGACCTTTCCGGAAACAAGTTTTTCCTGAGACCAGGCTGCTAGGGTCAACAAGCAAGGCAACAGGATAAGTAAATATTTTTTCATACGCGACTAAGTTAGTGTTACATGGAAATATCGCTAAAAGCCAGATGCCAAGAGAGAAAATTTTTAGAAAATGGTATTTTAAGAGGTTAAAACA
>JAYSOP010000573.1:0-4770 GCA_043722905.1 Chryseolinea sp. | reverse complement strand
GGCGATGGTTTTGGGACGTCATTAAATCTTTTCTTGTCCTCATTCTTATGCTTATCCTTTTCCAGAAAGTGCAGAATTTCATTTGACCGAAAGACGATTCTGTTAGGCATGCCTGCGAGTTGCGCTACGTGGATACCGAAACTGTGGTTCGTACCTCCCTCTTTCAGTTTGCGCATAAAAATAATCTTATCCCCCACCTCTTTCACTGAAACATTAAAATTCTTTACTCGGGTAAGATCTTCTTCAAGCTGATTTAGTTCGTGATAATGGGTGGCAAACAAAGTTTTCGGTTTGCATTCTTTTTGCCCGTGATTGTGAAGGTATTCCACGATGGCCCAGGCAATAGACACACCATCATAGGTGCTGGTACCTCTACCGATCTCATCCATAAGAATCAAACTGCGGTGGCTGAGGTTATTGAGAATGCTTGCCGTTTCCGTCATCTCTACCATGAATGTAGATTCACCGCGGGACAAATTATCGCTGGCACCCACCCGTGTAAAAATCTTATCCACAAGACCAATATCTGCGCTCTCTGCCGGCACAAAACTACCCATCTGAGCAAGCAGCACGATCAGGGCCGTTTGTCTTAGCAATGCGGATTTCCCTGCCATGTTAGGACCGGTAATGATCAGGATTTGTTGTTTGTCACTGTCGAGAAGAATATCATTGGGAACATATATTTCGCCCGCAGGCAATTGTCTTTCAATTACCGGATGGCGACCGGCCCTAATTTCCAAAACCAGTGAATCATTGATAACTGGTTTTGCGTACCGATTTGTTCGGGCTACGGCGGCAAAAGAGAGCAGGCAGTCAAGTTGTGCTATGACCCTCGCGTTTTGCTGAATCTGAGGAATAAACCCTGCGGCATGATGAATCAATTCGTTAAAGATCCGCTGTTCGATTACGACCAGCTTTTCTTCCGCGTGAAGAATTTTCTCTTCGTATACTTTCAATTCCTCAGTAATATATCGTTCGGCATTGACGAGTGTTTGTTTTCGTATCCAGTCAGCAGGAACTTTATCCTTGTTGGCATTGCTTACTTCCAGGTAATAACCAAAAACCTTGTTGTATGAGATCTTTAGTGAGTTGATCGCCGTGCGTTCTATTTCTCTTTTCTGAATCTGTAGCAGATAATCTTTTCCGGAAAAAGAAATTTTGAGGAGTTCGTCAAGCTCCTCGTCGATACCTTCCTTGATCAATCCTCCCTGGTTGCTGGTAATGGAAACGTCTTCCCGCAGTTCACGTTCGATTTTTTCCAGTAGGAATTCACAGGGATGAAGTTGGTCTGCCATTTTCCGCAGTTCAGGGGAGGCGTCCCCTTTCAGCACCTCGCGGATCGGGAAGATACACTTCAGCGAACGCTTTAGTTGCAGCATTTCCCTGGGATTGATGCGGTTCACGGCAACCTTAGAGATCAATCTCTCGAGGTCAGCAACCAGTTTAAGAGGCTCGCGTATCGTATCCGCGAAAGGGACGTCCTTGAAAAATCTTTCTACTATGTGAAGACGTTCATCAATGGCGACCTTATCTTTTAAAGGAAGGATCATCCACTTCCGGAGTTGCCGTGAGCCCATAGGCGTAACGGTATGATCCAGAATATCAATTAATGGAACACCTGTATCCTGCTGGGCATGGATAAGTTCTAAATTGCGGATGGTAAATTTATCCAGCCACACATATTTATCTTCATCTATCCGGGAAATGGAAGCGATGTGCGACGTGTCCTTATGTTCGGTGTCTTCAAGATAATGCAAGACAGCACCCGCCGCAATAATGGCTTCTCCAAATCCATCAATCCCGAATCCCTTTAAGGAAGCGGTCTTAAAATGGTTGATCAGTTTTTCGTACGCATAATCGAAGGCATAAACCCATTCATCCAACGCAAAAAGATTGTATTCCTCACCAAAAATATTTTCAAATTTTTCCCGTGATGATTTGCTGAAAATAATTTCCGATGGAGCAAAGCCCTGAATTAGTTTCAGCACATAATTTTCATTTCCCTGGGCTGTATAGAACTCGCCTGTGGATACGTCCAGAAACGAAACCCCAAAAGTTTCCCGCGATGCAAAAACAGAAGCCAGAAAATTATTCTGCTTGCGATCAAGCACCTGATCATTAAAAGATAAACCCGGGGTAACTAATTCTGTGACACCACGTTTTACAATTCCCTTAACAAATCGAGGGTCTTCAAGCTGATCACAAATCGCCACGCGATGACCCGCGCGCACAAGTTTGGGAAGATAGGTATCAAGGGCATGATGGGGGAATCCCGCCAACTCAATTTCAGAAGCTGAACCGTTGCCACGTTTTGTAAGCACAATATCGAGTACTTTGCTGGCAGCAATGGCATCCTGACCAAAGGTTTCATAGAAATCTCCGACCCTGAAAAGAAGCAGCGCGCCGGGATACTTCGCCTTGATGGCGTTGTATTGCTTCATTAAGGGTGTTTCGATGAGGGTTCTCGCTTCAGCCATGAAGACAAATATAAAAAGTCATTCGGAAAGTATCACGCAAAGCGCTAAACCCCTGGAAAAATAAATAATTATCAGACTGTGTTCGGATGATTAAGTCATACCGTTTGCCGGATTATTAAAAATCCCTGACGGACTTTGCGGCCTGCGTGACAGATTTTCACCTGGTATCGTTTCCAGATGTTTGTTAAGATCTCACACCTTTTGAAACCAAACGGAAGAATCATTTCCGAAAAGTATTACGCAAAGCCGCTAAATCCGAAAATAACTGATCATGTTCTGATGAATGCGTAATCTTTTGCAGGAGGTAAAACAGAGATATGAAATTTCAGCAGTCCTTTGCGCCGTTGCCGACAGATTATTTATTCCTTCTCCGCTACCAATACCCACATTTTATCCCCCTTTTCTTTTGTTCGATCGATGTAGGGATCTTTCTTATAAACGATTTTAAATCCTGCCTTTGTAAGATCTCCCATTGCGAATGGCATCGCGAGCTCATGCTTTCGCTCCTGTTCACTACGGGAAAGTTTCCGGCGGTCATCCGCGATCGGGTCACAGATTACCAAACGCCCACCGCTTCTCAACGCATTCTTTACGTGTTGAAGAATTTTATCATGATCATCCATTTCATGAAAGGTGTCAAGAATAATCACAGCATCAACCGAGTTCGATGGCAGTTTAGGATTATCATAATCTCCTTTGATTGTTTTTATCTGGCTTACCCGATTTTCTGTAGCGTATTTTTTAAGTTTTTCAAGTTTTGCTCCATCGACGTCTACGGCATAAACGGAACCACTTGCTCCTACAGTTTTTGCTAATTTAAAAGTCATGTATCCTTCATGGCTACCGATATCCGCCACATCGCTCCCCGATGATACTTTCAAAAATCTGATTAGTTCATCAGGTTTTTGCCACTGATCGCGCTTCTCCCAGGCCTGGTGTGAATAAATATTTTTCCAGGGATCCTGAGAGAACGTACTTCCATATAAAAGAAGGAATATTGAGGTTATCAAAAACTTCATAATTTTTAAACGTGAAACACGCCTCAATGTTATCCATTGAGGAAGTATCCAATCAAAGGCATTGCTACTAAGACACGTGAAGCCTACTCAATTGTAAATTCGAATTCGCACGGAGCATAACTGGTGTAGTATAAACAATCGGCCGCTAATTTTGGTAAAGCCCCTCTTAACTGAGTCCATTTATGTGCAGCAAGTCCAGGACCTATTTTAATGCTGTCACTCCCCCTTTGGTACGTGGCATATACCCCATTTTTTGTCAGGAAAGCATGGTCAATGCCGGGTTTTTGAATTACATTCCTGAGTATACCGCCCTTCCGGAACGCCAGCTCTAAAGTAACGGGCAAGTTTTTTGGACCATCGACCGTTACCTTTATGCTGACCTTGCCCTTGATTTCAGACACGTGTATTTTTGTATTCAACGTTTGAATTTCGGACTGTTCTCTTTCATTTCTGGGTACTTGACCCCAAGCCTCCAGATCTCCTGGCAATTTCTCCTTCGGAAGGGGTTGATGGTATGGGGCATCCATAGTTGATGACAAAATGTAGCCGTCACCTTTTTTCTCTAATTGCTGACTCACAAACTGGCCTTTCCCAAAAAAAGCTGATGAAAGACGCACGGCTTCCAAGGCTGCTTCACCTTTGAAAAAAGTAAGAAATGTGGCATTGTTAGTGATAACGGAAACGTCAATTTCTCCTTCCCGTATTCTTACCATATCCGAATATTTGAAATACTTATGGTAGGTTGTGGGAATGGGTGTTGATTCAGGCAATTCTTGCATTAGCGCTGAATCTTCGATAAAGTAGGGCAACATATATCCCAATTGATCAACCGGAACTGTGTTTTGAATGTAGTTTACCATTCCGGAATAACGACTGTCCTTATCCAGAAGGGCCATATAATTATAAGCCAGATAGTATCCAGACAGGTTGCTCTGGATGTTCTTATCCTGCCTGTTTGAAGACTCTGTTGCTATCTCACCGTTGGAATGCACAAAGAAAAATGTGAGGTCCAGATTTTTGCGCACAACATCGTAGAGATAGGAATAATCCATTTTATCGGCAATTTCTATAAGGCTTCTGTTAGTGATAGGAGTATAAACGGCTGTGCTTCTTTCATTGTACTGACCATCAGGATCAATATCTATTTTTTCCGCTAACCATTGATCAACCCTAGCCCTATACAACGGGTTAGGAAAGAGGTCATTGATCGAGGCCAGAGCACAGGAAACAACCCAACGGTGATTGGGTGTGTGAATGCCCCCAACGGAAAGTGC
>JAYSOP010000572.1:0-2817 GCA_043722905.1 Chryseolinea sp. | reverse complement strand
CCTAGTTGCGCACCTTCTCCGAGATTGAAACCGATTCCGCCAACCAGTCCGTAATCCCAATTGTCAAAATTTTTGCGATCCTGAGTGGTAAATACATTGTCTGGATCTTTCTGGTTATTGCGAATGTTCGCGCCGAGCAGATAAGCCCAATAAGCACCTGCATGAACTTCAGCAACTTCTCCGAGTTTAAAGACAGCCAATACCGGGATATCGATATAAGTCAGGTTAAATTTTGACTCATAACGCGCGCTTGTAGCATCGATCCGTGTTACTCCGGTACCCTTTGTTGAAAAATTCACCTCTGGTTGAATTGCAAAAGCTTCAGTGGCGAAAATCTGGCCATAAAAGCCAGCATGCCATCCGATACGAGCATTGTCGTCATCAACATCATTCGCATATAGATTGCTTAAATTTAAACCTCCTTTGAATCCCGTTCTCGCAAACTGAGCCTGAGAATCAGTAAACGTCATCATCGAAATCGCCCCGGCACATACCAGCAAACCCAGATTTCTCAATACTTTTTTCATACTTGTGTTTTTTAGTTTAGTTGGACATAATTTCCCATTCTGAACATGGGTATATAGAAAGGCTTGCCATCTGCATTTATTCGGTCTTTAGCGTCGATAAGCTGCTGAATTACGGTTTTAACTACCAGCTAATGAACCGAGGGTTAATTCCCGGGGATACGACCATTCGTCTATCCTTCCCGTTGTATATTATTATGCAAACTCTGTAGAAAAATTTCCCGAACGGTTATTGATAACACAGTAGTGAAGCGGCTAAATAGCGCATAATGGCTTGATTTTAAACTTTTTTGGAAAACAATAAGATTCTGGCACATTATTTCTTCATGACTAGGGAGATACTATAAAATATGAATGACACAGGTAAAATAATTGCAGGTTTTTTGTTCGGAAGCCTGATTGGTTTAACAACTGGTTTACTACTTGCTCCAACAACTGGAAAACAGGCAAGAAAGAAAATTGGTAAAAAATCCAAAAATATTGCCAGACAGGTTGCTGGTTATATGGGTGTGAAAAGTACGATTTCGGGGTCTTCATCCAAACGCAAGAATGGGAAGGCACCAGTCGAAGCATAGATAATGATTGCCATTGCTTTCCCTCGGGATGAGCGCAAGACAATGAGGTAGCATGCGGGGAGTGCATGGAAACTCCCACGGATGAGAGGTTTGATGATATGCCAGATGCGAATCTGATCTATCAAAGAGGGTTACTTCGTTATGAGCCGTCATTACCGCCTTGATGACGGCTCTTTTTTTTAAAATTGTTAAGTTTTTTATATATGAAAAGGAAAATGATAAGTTTATTAATCGGTCTATCGATGTTTCTATTGATGATGGGTATGCAACTCATTCAATAAAAACATTGAGAATGTCAAAGAGATTTATTCAAGCGCTTTGACGCCAGGTAATTCTTTTCCCTCAAAATATTCGAGTAAGGCACCGCCACCAGTAGAAACATAACTGACACGCTCACTAAATCCAAACTGGGCGACCGCAGCTGCAGAATCACCGCCTCCTATCAATGAGAAAGCCCCGTTCGCAGTAGCTTTAGCGACTGCTTCGGCAATCTTTTTTGTTCCGGCTGAAAATTTCCCCATTTCAAACACGCCCATTGGTCCATTCCATAAAATAGTTTTGGACTGTTCGACTACCCGAGCAAACACCTCTTGTGCCTGAGGACCGATGTCAAGTCCCATCCATCCTTCGCGTATGGCATTGTTGTTTGCAATATCCGTGGCTGCCTGAGCGTCAAATTTATCAGCAATAACCGAATCAATCGGTAAATGGAGTTCAACGCCCTTTGCTTTCGCTTTTTGGATGAGCTCCTTGGCCAGTTCCAGTTTATCTGCCTCCACCAATGATTTGCCAACGTTACCACCAAGGGCTTTAAAAAATGTGTACGCCATTCCACCACCTATGATGAGGTGATCCACTACGTCAAGCAAATGTTCAATGATGAGAATTTTATCTGAAATCTTAGCGCCCCCCATGATGGCGGTGAAGGGAGACTCAGCCGTTTCCAAAACTTTTTTGGCGTTAGCCAGTTCGGCTCCCATCACCAGACCAGCGCATTTCTCTTTCATAAATTGGGCAACGATTGTGGTAGAAGCATGGGCACGATGCGCAGTGCCAAAGGCATCGTTAACGTATGTGTCTCCGAGGCCGGCAAGCTTCTGCGCGAAATCCCGGTCACCTTTTTCCTCCTCCTTATAAAACCTTAAGTTTTCCAACAGTAAAACTTCTCCAGGTTTTAGATTCCTGGATTTTGATTTCGCCTCCTCACCAATACAATCATTTGCGAACTGGACGCTCGTTCCCAATAATTTTTCCGTTGTCTTAAGGGTGTGTTGCAAAGAAAATTTTTCTTCCGGCCCCCCTTTTGGTCTACCCAGATGTGACATTAAAATACAACTGCCTCCGTCCTTAAGGATTTTTTTTAAGGTTGGAATAGTGGCCCGGATACGATTATCATCCGTAACCGCAAAGTTCTTATCCAAGGGCACGTTGAAGTCAACACGTACGAGTGCCTTCCTGCCCTGAAAGTTAATGTCGTTTATTGTTTTCATTATCATTATTAGAATGGGGACGAAATTAGTAATTCTACTAAGGAAGTCGGAAACCCGGGAATGTTTTTTAAGGAAAGGTTTAAAATATTTAGTTTAATCGCCGAAACTGATGCTTAGACCTTTGGCCGCCCTTACAAGGTATGAGTCCTTTTCCACCATGTTAGGCTCTTTTGTTGCCTCTTCCAGGGTAACGGTTGCCATGGTATTATTCTTAAAAGACACCATGTG
>JAYSOP010000571.1:0-4072 GCA_043722905.1 Chryseolinea sp. | reverse complement strand
TACCGCCAAAAGAGCCATCAGATACCGTGCTGATGGCGATGGGCTTATGGAACCATTCTACATAGAGCAGGTCTATAACATTTTTAATACTGGCGGGATACCCTCCGTTATATTCCGGGGTTACGATAATCACCCCATCAGCTTTTTTAATCTTGTCAGAAAAATCAATTACGTCAGGGGATGGACTCGGCTGAAATTTCAGACGTTCAGTAAAAACCGGAAATTGATAAACGTTAAGGTCAAGTATTTCAACGGTAGCAAGTTTTTGGTTCAATAGGAAGTTTTTAAAGTACAACGCAACTCGATGGCTTTTTCTACCTGAGCGTACACTCGCAGATATAATGGCAATATGTGGCATAATTGGAAGACTAAAATAAAACAGGTCCAATTTGCACAATTTTTACACGAATTTTATCATTTCATTTGTGTTCAGAAAATTTTCATGGCATCAAATCTGGCAGCAGGATTATTAATGTGTCGAAAATTCGGTGGGGAACTGGAATATTTTTTGGTTCACCCCGGTGGTCCTTTTTTTAAAAAGAAAAATGAAGGTATATGGACCATCCCGAAAGGTGTACCGGAAGGAAACGAGAGTTTAATCCGTGTAGCACAACGTGAATTTCAGGAGGAAACAGGACTGATCGCTGTTCCTACCCTCAAGGAAATTGGCTTTATAAAACAAAAGGCCGGCAAAGTGGTCCATGCGTGGACCTTTCTTGGAGAGTGGAATCCGGAAAATGGGATAGTCAGTAATTCTTTTTCCATGGAATGGCCACCCCGTTCAGGCAGGATGGTAGAATTTCCGGAAATGGATCAAGCACGGTGGATGAAATTTGAAGAAGCCGTGGTACACATCATCCCTGAACAAATCCCTTTCCTTGAACGCGCTAAGAGAATACACGTTTAACGTCGTGTATATCGGGGCAATAAAACTAAACACCAGCCCCGCTGTTCAGGGCCATTAGGAACCGAATATCTTAATCAATGGGTGACGTAAATTTTACCTGATTCCACCCTTTTCCCTCCTTTCATGATGTTATAAATATAATATCCGCTTTCCGTAAACACTTCGTTATACCTGTCCATACTCCATACACCGGAAAATAATCGGTTTCCTGATCTATTAAAGATGGCGACCATACAATTCTCAAGATCCATAGTTGACTTATTACCCAGAATAGTCTGTGGCGTGGCTATACCGTCTACTACTCCCTCTGAATGACTATTATCGACTATGATCTTGCTATTCACTAACGCTGTTGAAATCGTACTAAGCGTTGTACTTTTTACCGTAAGTGTTACATAATCCGTAGCGCTTGCATAAAAATTGTCAACCGCTTTCATAGCAAAAACATAGGTGCCCTCTTTCAAACCAGAAATAGTCAGTGAAGGTGTGTTCTTATTCGACAGGAGTGCGTAAGGTCCTGAGTATTTTGACCAGGCATAACTTTTAATAATGCCATCCGGATCGGATGCAGCGCCTGTTAAAGTAAAAGAAGTTAGCGGCAAGTCTACTGCCTTGTCAAATCCGGCATTCACCAACGGGGGCCATGTTACGTTCACCCTTACCTCATCATAAGCTGTTAATCCCATATTATCGGTAACCGATAATCTGAAAACATATGAACCCGAAGTCAGGGAGGAAACATTCAGGGTGGCACCTGTGGTACCGGAAAGGCTACACGCATTTCCGGATTTTTTCGTCCACTGGTAGGCGGAAATACTTCCATCTGTGTCGGTTGCCGATCCGGTAATGCTTACGGAAGAAGCGGGAAGAATGACAGTCTTGTTTGGCCCGGCATTGGCAATGGGAGCAACAGGGTCTTTTACGAAAAGGCTTACTTCATCATCGCTTTTTCCACCTTTGTCATCTGTTACGGTTAAGCGAAAAATATACGTTCCCATCACCAGGTCAGACGCAGAAAGATTGTTTGTACCTTCTCCGGATAAGGTGGCAGCTGGACCTGATATTTTAGTCCATGCAAATCCACCAACCACACCATCGGTATCTGTTGCGGTACCAGAGAATATTGTTGCATTGGCTGGCAGATAGAGAGATTTATCTATTCCGGCATTGGCAACAGGTAATTGGTTACTGGTGTCTATCGCTATTTTTATAAAATCAATATCAGATCCACCCGCGATATCAGTAGTGCGAAAACCAAAAACATATTCGCCTTGTATCATCGCTGAGGCGTTTAGTGTCTGAGCAAATTGATTTGTTAAGATGGCTACGTTTGGGCCACTCAATTGGGTCCAAAGGTAAGAGGCTATACTTCCATCCGGATCCGATGCGGTTCCAGAAATAGAGGCCGTGTTACCATACACGGTTTTATCCAATCCTGCATCGGCAGAGGGGAGGATATTACCTCCATTCATGGTATTTTTAAACGATAGCATCCAATCATATACGTTTGGTGAATGTAGAATATTATCAATTCTGTAAGCATTATTCCATGAATCATGCGCAACGCCAGCATAAACCGTGAGCTTGGCTTCCGGGTTAACTTTTGGAATGCATGCATTGATGGCGTTCACCATATTAACCGATTTCGAAAGGGGCACAACGGAATCCATGTCACCATGAAATGCCCACACCGGTAAATTTTCAGCAGCGATCCCGCATGCCAGTGAAGGTGAGTTTCTTCCTCCGCAAACCGGCGCAAGTGCTGCAAAAAGTTCAGGGTGATCCTGAGCAGTCCACCACACGCCGCCTCCACCCAAACTGAGTCCGGTTAAGTAAATTCTTTTTTCATCAATCCTTAAATATGTCTTTACATAATTTATTACCTCCATTACATATTCAGATGGCCAGTTTCCATAATTATCTTTTAATTGAGGGGAGATCAGGATGAAGGGAAATTGTGTCCCACTTTGCACGAACATGGGAGGGCCAATCCTGGCAACCCTCTGGATGGACTGGCTAAGAACCAACGGATCAGTAGAGTTGTAACCCCTCTCACCAATGCCATGAAGAAAAATAACCACGGGATATCTATCAGAATTTAAGTGATAATCCGGGGGGAGATATTCCAGGTAGCCAATAACCGAATTGTCTGTAGTTTTAAAAATCTGCTCTGCTTGTACTTCGTCGGTATCTGCGATCCATAACGATAAAAGACTGTACAAAAAAAAATTTACACTTTTTTTCATGCCTTCAGGTTTACTGATAAATGATTGGTTTCTCCTGTGAAAATCCTGATGCTTTCCAGTTAATTCAAACAATAGAAAATCAATCGATTGCCTCTTTACAAAGATGTTTACTCTGCGTAAAAGAATTTCGCAGTTTTGGTGTAATCGGACTCGTGGGTAAGAATATCCTTCTGAAGTCTCAGAAAAAATCAATGGTCCCAGAGGGTAAGTGTCGAATGTAAATAGAGGGTTAGCCTGCAAGATCTGACGGCGGTTTTACAACCGTCACAGAGAAGGTGAATGGACTTTTTCTGGCGACGAACTGCCGGTTCGTTACGGTGGAAAATGCGCTGGTTTGAACAATGAATAACGGGGATTGTTGGCGCTCAAAAATGGCCCGGGCTGTGGCTGATTCTCTACAGCCGGTTCAAGTCAAAAAGATGTAACATTTGGGAAGAGTTATTCCCTTTTGGCGTGGATTTCTGAAAGATGCCCTGTGGTGGTGACGTTCTCAGGAAGCAAATGGCAACTTACAAAGCCGCATTCAAGAATTGGATTTGACATCATTCAGAAGTCGTCACGCAGTTTTTCTATTGGATTTCTTTTTGCCGATGCCCAATTTATCTTTTATCCATAATTTTATTTTGGACGGTTTTGACCCACCAGGTTCTCCGAGTAAATACCCGATAGGTTTCAAACTTTCCACGTGATCGCACACGATTTTGATGATGCCAAACATCGGTAAAAAGAGAATCATTCCTGCAACCCCCCAAATCATTCCGCCAATTAAAATGCTGAGAATTGACCAGAGCGCATTTAATTTAACTTCTCCTCCTACCACATTGGGCTCAATAAAATAGTTATCACATGCCTGGATGAAAATCAAAACAAGCGCGGCCGACAGAGCAGTCTGATTATCCTGAGTAATCAGTGCCATCAA
>JAYSOP010000570.1:0-2337 GCA_043722905.1 Chryseolinea sp. | reverse complement strand
CCCCCATGCCAGGGATATTATTCATACTGCCACAGAAAAGCTTGTGCCCCTTCTGCTTAAAATTCTGAATATTTTCGATATGAAATTTAAGCTGACGTTGAGTGCGGAGGTGGCTTTAAAAAATATGTATGTGTTTGGTTTGATCACTGATATCTCCCGTAAACTGAAAGAGTATAAAGACGAAAACAATATCATGTTACTGGCTGATGCGCCTAAATTTCTGAATGGTGTGATCCGCGACAGCGATACCCCCTTTATTTATGAAAAAGTGGGTTCGTTTTACAGGAACTATCTTATCGATGAGTTTCAGGATACGTCAGGCCTGCAATGGCAGAATTTTCAACCGCTTATTGTTAATAGCCTTGACCAGGGCTATGAGAGCCTTGTAGTGGGTGACGTAAAGCAGGCTATTTACCGGTGGAGAGGTGGGGATCTTACTTTGCTTCAGGAAAAAATCATTGACCTCATAGGGGACGAAAGAGTAGAAAGACACGAGCTGGGAAAAAATTTTCGAAGCTCCACCCAGATTGTAAATTTTAATAACGCGCTTTTTAAAACGGCTTCTACTTTGCTAACGTCAGAAACCGGAATGCCTTCCTCATTGCTTGCCTATCAGGACGTCGCGCAGAAAACAACTAAGGCCCATGAAGGTTTTGTAGAAATCAAATTTATCACCGAGCAAAAGGAAGCTCCGTCCGGGGAAGAATCGGTCGGGAATCAATCATGGAAAGAAATTGCCTTGAGCCAACTTCCCCTGACATTGGAAAATCTTCAGGAGAACGGTGCGCAGTTGAAAGACATTGCAATTCTCGTTCGTAAGAATGACGAAGGTCAAAAAATTGCCTCCTACCTCCTTCAATACAAGAATTCTCCCATGGCAAAAACCAACTGTGGCTATGATGTGGTTTCCAATGAATCACTTCGCATCGACGGTGCTGCCTCAGTAAACCTTATTCTCGGTGCCATGCGTTATTTATTGAACGCTGATGATTCCATTGCCCGTGCGCAACTCGGTTACGAATTCTCCCGCCTTCATGAACCGTATCGCGAATTGTCTGACGTTTTTACGGTTACCAATCAAAATATTTTTGAAAACAATCTTCCTCCTGATTTTACCCGGCAAAAGCCAGCATTGAAAAAACTTCCGCTGATCGAACTGACGGAGTCACTGATTTCGATATTTGGCCTCGGAACCATTTTAGGGGAGTTGGTTTACCTCCAGGCCTTTCAGGACCTTGTGCTTGAGTTCAGTAATCGGGAACGCAATGATCTCTCGGCATTTCTGGAATGGTGGGAAGCCAACAGAAATAAAAAGAGCATTCAGATTTCCGGTGAAGTAAATGCGGTTCAAATTCTGACCGTTCATAAGGCTAAGGGTCTTCAGTTTAAATATGTGATCATTCCGTTTTGTTCCTGGTCACTCGATCATGAAAACTGGCAGGCACCTAACCTTTGGGTAACATCAGATCAGGGCCCCTTCAAGCATGCAGGATATCTGCCAGTTAAATATTCAAAGATTCTCGAAGACACTTTTTTTTCGGACTTCTACACCGAAGAAAAAAGCAAAACATGTCTCGATAGTCTCAATTTATTATACGTAGCATTTACCCGAGCCGAATCCGGATTGATCGTTAACGCTCCTTGTATTGACATCAGAGGGTCGAAAGGAACTATTGCCGGACTATTGTATAATAGTATACGGCAAAATGAAGGTTTAAACCTTAACTGGAATGAAGAAAATCAAATCTGGACAGCAGGAACCAGATTTCCTTTTGCCAGTGAGGAGAACAAGCATACCATTTCTCCTGTGCAATTAAGGGAATATCTTTCGTCATCCTGGACCAATAAACTTGTCATCAGACAGTCGGGTGCTGCTTATTTTCAAGATTACCTCGATGAGCAACGACAGAAAATTAATCATGGTATTTATATGCACGCCGTGTTATCACGCATGCATTATGCCGATGAAATCGAAACGGTGCTGGATGAAATCCTCCACGAAGGTTTAATTACGGAATCCGAAAAATTGCCGCTTGAAATTCAGCTAACAGACTTATTAAAAAACCCTCAGATCTGCGCATGGTTTGAAAGAGACTGGGAGGTACGAACGGAAGTCCCGATTCTATTGCCCGGAGGTGAAGAAAACCGAATTGACAGGCTGCTAGTGAAAGGCCGGAAGGCAATTGTTGTTGATTTTAAAACAGGAGAGAGAAAGAAAAGTGATGAGAAACAAGTACTGCAATACATCGAGGTCCTTCGTCAAATGAACTTTCCGGATGTTAAGGGATACCTTTTGTACCTGCGTGACATCGAAATTGTAGAATTGAAAACGGGGAC
>JAYSOP010000569.1:0-4437 GCA_043722905.1 Chryseolinea sp. | reverse complement strand
CTTAAGCTTATACCATTCATTAGGCATATCGTGTTTTACATCGATGAGCGCAAACAGGCCTTCATCATTACCCTGGTCGGCAACATCCGTTAAATGCGATGCGACACTCGAAGCAGCAGCCGTTTTTAAGCGTTCTCCACCCTCCGAAGAAGTGTATCGGACGTGCATAATCAGATCTGAAATGGTATCGTAATTAAATTGCCTGAACGCAGGCTCGAACGTAGGTAACTCAAACCTCCATCTGCTGACGGCACCAGCACCTTCGAAAGGCAGGTACCGCTCATCTTTGAAATTAAGCTCAAACATACCACTATCATTTTGCCCTGAGCTCGCTGCGATGGCCGTGATGGGAATACTGTAGGAATGAAAGCGGTCATCTGCTTCGTCTGTCTTCTCTGTATATCCATTAGTCCCCGCTGCGATTGAGGAATTTCTGAATTTATTTTCCAGTAAGCGTAACGTGCCATTCAAACTGGTATAGGGTCCGGCGATGCATGGCACTGAAACTGAAACTGATTTTATTCTGCGTTTAAAGTGGCCGGGGAAGTCCATGTCAAACAACACCTCGGGCAAAGAAAACTCGCATTTACCAGTGTGCCTGAGTTGCAATAACGCCATGGGGTTGATTTGTTTCATGGAAACATGTTTGGTGATCTCATAATCATACCCGCGCTTTTCCTGATGCGCCGCTTCAAGTTGTTTTAATCCGGCATAGAGTTGTTCGCCCGCGAGTAATCCTTCTCGGCCCGCATCAAAATATCCGGCCTGGATGAAATTGGAATTTGTAATGCCTCTTTCGAAGCAGAAAGTTTTCTCCGCTTTCTTGGCCAAGTCAAACGCCAGGTTATACACCTGACGATACAAAGTCTTCAGGCTTCCGCGCATCCACGTATACAATTCTTCGTTAGTGTATTTGTTCTTTAAGAATTCTTCGACCTCGTTGGCATTTTGAATTTGCTTTTGGTGGTTGCGTATTTCCTTATTCGTGATATTGATACGAATCTGTTGGGCAATAATCTGTTTGTCGATTTGTTTCAGTTCGTAACCTGCTGCATTGGCCTGCATGATGCGATCCTGCAATGCTCGTTGGAATCCACCTTTTTTGGCAGCATGAGAGGCTTCGAAAGATAAATCACCTACTCTTACCTGTAAACCTTTCGCAATGGCCTGTGCAGCATTGCCCAACATAGGTCCGCCCCATGAGGCACCCGCCCCAATACCAAAAGGTTTGATATCTCCCGCCAGCATTGGGATGAGGTGAAAAATACTCGCGAGGGTCTCGGTAACGCCTACTGCCTTTTGGAAGTCGTGCGCGGCTGATGATTTGTCCATGTCCTCTTTTTCGTACTTGATCAACCTCAACCCACCATCGTTTTCAGGCTCTTCAATACTATTTGCCAGCTCTGTAAATTCCATGTCAACAGACGGAATTTTATTGATGTCTTCACCACTTAGTTGCAAGTAGTATTTCATGCGTGCCTCCGGCGCTTTACGATTTTGTTGAAGTGATTCAAGCGCCTTTAAAGCCTCTTCCAGTTGCAGTTTTTTGATTTCCATCACCAGGTTATTCATGGTGCCTTCGTGCTTGGTCCGGATGAGCGAAATAGTTTCGCTATCTTTTTTCTCGATCGCGGAAAGCATGGCACCGCCTAGTGACTTCAGTTCACCGCATAATTCCAATGCTTTTTGTAATAGATAATAGAATCGATAATTGGGCATTGCGGTATTCAGGTCGTTAACCACACTGGAAATACTTAATCCTTGTGCAGCAGCTTTTACCAATAACGCTGGGTCGATAGGGGGCTCGAATAACGGAAGTTTACGGAATACGCCATCGATATTTTGGCAGTGCCTTATTTTAAACAGGCGATCCGCCAGTGTATCCCAATACGCGAGCAGTTTTGGATTTTTCGGGATGCAAAAATATAAGGCTCCGGCCGAGCTAAGCATATCCGTGGTGGCGGTCATCTTCCCGTTTACGCTGGGAGTTTGGTCTGGTTGTATGCTGTAACCCGCAGATACTTCCAGTTCGCTGATGGCATTGCTGAACGCATCCCATTTATCGAGTAGTGAAAGATAGGTTTGTGTCTTAACCTCCTGTTTTGGAATGACCATCGGCTTACGGCCAAGGATATGCCCTGCCAGAACATAGAGTTGTGTTGCCTGGTTGATGCTCTCAATGGTATCCTGGCGGAACAAATAATCGCCCCAGTCCAGGATATTATCAATGTATTTCATCACCACCCACTTCATATACGCTACGGGGCGGCTACGGGCAACCAAATGGGGTTGGAACGGATTGTTGCGCCATTCATTAACAGCGGTGTTGGGCTCGTTGGCCTTCAGTCCTTTAAATATTTGTTCCAGTATGTTTTTACTGTTTACTTCTTTGAAGGGTTTGAACATCCAGAACCGGTTATCCTCTTCGCCTCCAGCAATGGGATTAAATACATGGTGAAACCATTTCATGGCCTCTTCATATTGCTGCGATTTGCTCAGGGTATCGGCAATCATGACGGGTACATGGAAAAATAATTCCCAGCTATATAATGAATACGGACGTTTGAGTTCGTGGTAGACATTCTCCTCACCAGTCACCGCCACTGCTCCGAAGACATTCTCCTTATCCTGGATGGCCAGGTTATGGTTAAAAAAATTATCCCCAAGTGTGCCGCTGATCTTATTTGCCAACTGGCCGGAGATGTTATAATGAAATGGTTGTTGATTATTGATTTTGGCCGGCGGAAGACTGAAGATAAAATTATCGGAATTATTCACCGGTGCCTGAAAAGCCTGCAAGTCAGTACCCCGGTATTGAAACTTCGTCCCTAGATAACCATTCACACTGATGGGAGTACTCATATTTAGTTTGATTGCATTGCCATCGAACTGGAAGCCCCAGACCTTTGCCTGATCTCTGAACATTTTAATGGCTAACGACGCACCGTCATTGTAGATAACTGTAAATATTAGATACTGGGATATTTTACTGATCGGTTTACGCTCCATTGTCTCAATAGATGCTCGCTGGTTTCCATACGCCGTACTGGCACTGCTCACTTGACTGATGAGAAGGCTTTTGGCTGATAATTTTGCAAATAACTGTGTGAAGAGATTAAGGGTTTTGGGTATATCACCAGCGGCAGGTCCGAGCTGGTTTTCAATACTTCTAATTTCCTTTTCCACTTTCTCAAGGTCATTCCTGAAAGAAACCAACCTTCTTTTCTGGGTTAACAAGTTGGCTACCGACATCGAGAAGGGTACTTCATCGGGAATATCAGAAACCACCGGACTGCCAATTTGTTTGGGCTGCCACTTTTTATTTTTGTATTCGGTGAAGGCAAGCCGGATTTCCCAAAACTCCGTTTGCCTTTGTGCATTGGCGGGTAGGTCGCTGAGAAAAGCTACGTCGGCCTTCTGAACTGCCTCAAGCGGTTTTGATTTCTTCACAAACTGAGGGAAGAAAACCAATAACCGACCACTCCAAACTACAGGTGTGAGGTAACATCCGTGACCGATGATTTTTCCAGTGGCATCTTCGTCGTCATAGCTTGGAATATCCACCTGCATTTTTTCCCATGGATACCAGTTCATTTCATCCAGCGCAAGGTATCGGTAATAGAAAAAATAGGGCGCATTGAGGGTGCGGGAAAACACATGAAGTTTGCTCCCTTTGTTCCATTCGGTCGCGTTTTTCTTCTCGCCCTCAACGTGTAAACCCACTACTTCCATGTTGGCTACCTCATCCACTTTGTAGAGATAGTTCTTTAAAGCATCAGTGACGTTTTGTTTGTTAATATCCTTTTGTAACAGTTCACTTTCAAGTTCCTTGAAAAAAGGACTTTTGTCGTCGCGAAAATTGCTCTCGATCCAGTTCTCAGGATAGAGGAACACTTTTCGGTTGGCTTCCCAAACCCGGAAGCGCTCCATCCATTCCCATCGCTCGCGATTAAGAAGGCTCGGTTTGATAGTATCTTCCAGCCCCAGGAAGCATCGCTGTATAAACATCTGCACAGAAGAAATCGCCTGCTTAATGCGTGACGTTTCCATGCACGTATCCATCTGCACATCGATGAGAAAATATTCAAACAGCCCGTCGGCATTGGTAACGCCTGCCGTTTTCAGTTCCGGTTGTTGAAGCAAGTACGCAATCAATGCACTTTTTTGCGTGTTGCGCAGGAGCGAATTCAGGGGTTGCACGACCTTTTCCCAATCGGTTTGCAGGTATTGCGCGCGGATGGCTTTCTGAATGCTATCGGCAATCGACCTACAGGTGTTAAAATCGGACGTAGGTTCAGCCCATTTGAACAATTTATTGATGTCGATTCCTATTTTGGATGCGACAGCAAGCGCTTGCTGCAACTTTAGAAAGCTTTTTTCACTCTTGTAGTCAATTTTTTTAAGATTGAAATTGGTAGTTGAAATCAGATCGCTGAT
>JAYSOP010000568.1:0-2020 GCA_043722905.1 Chryseolinea sp. | reverse complement strand
TATCTTTTCCCGGATATTGGGAATGCTGAGACAGCCCTCTTCAAATTCCCAGGGATTTCCCAACTCTTCAATTAAAACCGGGTTTACAAAAACCTTCTTAAAGTTATCCATTGCCGGATCCTCTTCTAGAGAAGTGCCGTCAACAATAAATAGCCGCACGCTTTTACCAATCTGAGGTGCAGCCAGTCCTATGCCATTGGCCCCATGCAGGGTTTCATACATATCTTCTACCAACTGTTTAATATCAGTGTCTGGTTTAATGTCTTTGGCCCGCTGTCGGAGGACTGGATCGCCATACATTACTATCGGATAAATCATTGCGCAAAAATAATCAACTTCCCGTATTTTTAAACTTTCAAAGTGAAGTACTCGCGTTCCCCCCGCTCTATTCAGACGGGTATGATTTATTTATCTGACGCAATCACTTACCGTTTTTTAGTATTTAAAAAGGATTGTAAAATGAGCGTGGCGCTGATTTTGTCTACGTTTCCCTTAATCTGGCGGTCTTTTTTTTTCATTCCGCCCTCAATCATCGCACGATGGGCCATACTGCTGGTAAAACGCTCATCCACTTCGTGTATAGGTTTTTCAGGAAAGGTAGTTCTCAGGATCTCAATGAATTTTCTAACCAGGGGCGCAATCTCTGAATCTTCGCTTTTCAAGGTCTTCGGCATGCCGATGACAAACTCATCAACCGGCTCTCGCAGTACATAATTTTTCAGGAAAGAAAGTAATTCATGGGTGAGAACCGTTTCAAGAGGCGTCGCGATGATTCGCAAAGGGTCGGTTACAGCGATGCCGGTCCTTTTTTTCCCATAGTCTAAAGCAAGCACGCGACCCATGTTTAGAATTGGTTCAACGATTGAACGGCACAGTTAAATCGATGCTGGCATTCAGCTGTATCAATTTGACAGTTGACATTTATGTGAACGATCAATTGGTCAGAAGAGCCCACGTCAATGATGTATTTCAAAAGGAATTATTAAAAACAAGGAAAATATAAAGAGGGCGAAATATAATGGGGAAAAGGAAATTCGAGGAATGATCAATTCGATTTGGATCTTTCGAAGAACAGATTTCTTACTTTGCTTTCAATATCCATCGCTTTTGGAAACAGGATTTCATTTTCTATCCGCGCATGGGTGATGAGGCTTTTCTCAAACGCTTCCAACTCGTTGTACATCACTTTCACATGCAGGGGAGCCTTTGGTAAAAGCTTATAGTCCTTCGTGATTTTCCGTATTCCTTCCATTTCATCATCATGGGCTTCGTGCTCCATGGCGAATTTCTGAACGGAATTTTTTTCCATCAGATAAAAGAGTCTGCCAGGGGAAAATTTTCCTTTAGAGG
Source organism: Chryseolinea sp. (assembly GCA_043722905.1). Taxonomy (GTDB): domain Bacteria; phylum Bacteroidota; class Bacteroidia; order Cytophagales; family Cyclobacteriaceae; genus Chryseosolibacter. Next base: position 670 of record JAYSOP010000568.1, on the reverse strand, counting down.
CTTTTTCCAGGGCAAGAATATAATGAAAAAGAGTGTCTTCTTCCTCGTAAATGTGCTCTATAAATTCCGCCACAAAAAGCGGAAATATCAATTTTAAATCCCTTTCCACCAGGAGGTAATCATCATGCTGGGCCTTAAAATTTTCTACCAACCTCGTGATATAGGGTAGTTTATGTTTAATGAAAAGAAAATGGGAATGTTTCAGGTATTCGATGATGAGATCAATCGGATAGGAGATCAATGGAAGATCCGCTTCCTTCAAATGAGTCGGAGATTCGAGTTCCCTGATAATTTGCTCTACTTTCAGACCCCTTTTCTCACAGACCTGCGAAAGGGTCAGTTCAGAATATTCATAAAACCGGATACCCAAATAGAATAGCACATAGGCGTGAATATAGTTCTGATCAACCAATTCGTGAATACGCGTATTTTTAAGGGCAATTTTATCCATTGAATAAGGTAAATATAGTCAGAAAGCGCCAGTTAAAAGAAAAAATTCTTTGTTGGAAGACGCCTTTATCCTGGAATCTATAGATTTTCGTGCCAACCAATTATTTTAGCATTGCGTTATAGTTGTATAAATTTCGTTTATGATTCAAAATTCAAAATATCAGGTTCGACTTCCCATAGTTCTTTGCCTGGGCCTCGCGACGGGGGTTTTTGTCGGTGC
>JAYSOP010000567.1:0-1941 GCA_043722905.1 Chryseolinea sp. | reverse complement strand
CCAATGGTCAGGCCATCCACTTCATGGGCGCCTTTCATCGCTGCGTCCATGATCCCGAAACTTCTCCCGCCCGTCAACACGATCCATCCCTGTTCTGCGATTGCCTTTCCTAAATCAAAGGCCATTTCATTTTGATCCGGAGTGGCATTTTCGCCAGGTCCCATTACGCCAACAATACATTTTGCCATATCGAAAATTTTATCGCTCTAAATTAATATGGAATCCCCGATATACAAATCAGAATTCATGATCGCATTGAAGGCAATGATTTACTTTCTTGCCCGGAAATAGTACGCCAAATAGAATAAAGGTTAAACGCTCAGCCAACTTTTTGGGAAATTCCCTGACCACCTTCAGCGATTGACAATTGGGGCACGTCAGCGTATTTTCACTAACCACTGACATGTTTTCCTGAATTAATATTTGCTCCGCCCGTTCATGATCCAGTGCAAAAAGGTGTAACCTGATTTTAAAAGCAAACAAACTTTGACCTGGATAAAGATTGGCCATGTTTTCTTCGGTTAGAAAACAGGGTATACCATAGGCATCCAGTTTCGTCTTGGCAATATGAGCATCCATCACATTGTCGAACTGCTGAAAGACAATTATATCATCACCATTTTTCAACATCCTATTATGATTTTAGCCAGGTAACTTTTATGATGCTACCACGGTTTTAAAAACTTTGATGGATCAGATCCCAGTGTTGCAATTTTCCCTAAGAGAACCACCATAAAGCCATCTTTTTCTCTACTAAGGAAAGCGCCCCAAAAAAGGAGTAAATTATAATTTGCATAAAAACGATAAAACACCAACTTTGTCCTTATAGAAAGATAGTAAATCCTTGGGTATGAAACGATTGATTATTGATATGGATGATGTTATGGCGGATGCTACCGGACAATTTCTCCACTATTATGAAAAAGAATTCGGAGTCAGAATTGATCGGTCAGTATTAAACGGTAAAGGAGAGGGTGAGGGATTCCCTGAAAACCACAGCGTGGTTTCAAAATTTCCTTACCGGGATAATTTTTTCCGCACCATGTCTGTAAATGAGAATTGCCAGGAAGTAATGGAAAAACTAAATCGAAAGTTTGACTTATTCATTGTATCTGCGGCTATGGAGTTCCCACAATCGCTTTCAGAAAAATTACAGTGGATAAAAGAGCACTTTCCTTTTCTTACTTGGAAACAAATAGTTTTCTGCGGCAGTAAAACCGTTGTTTACGGTGACTACATGATCGATGATCTGGTGTATAACCTGGAGCATTTTAAAGGGGAGAAATTTATCTTTACAGCGCCACACAACATCCATTTGAACCATTTCAACCGGCTGAATAACTGGAAAGAAGTGGGTGAAAGATTTTTATAGGGCGCTATGTTTTTTCGGGATTTAATCCTCCGATCTCAATCCCTATCCTTCCGATAGCTTCGCGAAAGTTAAGGACTTTCGTGAAGTTGATAACCGCTCGTTGTCGGGTATTCAAAATAAGATTGTCGCTGAAGAATTTCGGTGTGTCCCGGAACTTCCGCCTTGGACCAACTTTCCGAAAGTCCTTAACTTTCTGAAAGTGGATTTCTGGTTTGTCCTCAAACCCGGCCTCAAAAGGGCTCTAAGAATATTTAAAAATACTTTGTAACATCTGCCCTACCTTGCCGTCTTGTTATTGAATTTCAGTGAATGAATCTTGAAGCTTTTGAAAACCGGGTTTTACCTGCCAAAAACAAGCTTTTTCGCTTTGCCCTCAAATTTTTGGGAAATGAGGAAGAAGCTAAAGACATCGTACAGGAGGTATTTATTAAGGTTTGGAACGGACGTGAGCGGATGGATCAGATTCAAAATTGGGAAGCCTGGTGTATGCGCATCACCAAAAATCTCTCATTGGACCGGATCCGTGCCATTACAGGAAAACAGACCCAATCCATGGAAGGGACATTTGA
>JAYSOP010000566.1:0-7350 GCA_043722905.1 Chryseolinea sp. | reverse complement strand
GAAGTTGGGAATTCCTGTTATTCCTTCCAGACTTTCTATTTTAACAAAACAACTGGAGAATAATAAAAACAGAGGCGCCTGCTTTTTCTGCGCGCAATGCAATCGCGGGTGTACCGTGCATGCGGATTTTTCATCCTCTTCCGTTTTGATGAATCCAGCAATGGCTACTGGCAACGTGGATGTGATACCCAACGCCATGGCACGCGAAGTAATGACCAATGATCAAGGATTGGCTACCGGTGTTTCCTATATTAATAAAGACGATATGCAGGAATCTGTGGTCAACGCGAAGATTGTGGTGTTGGCGGCCAGTGCCTGTGAGTCTTCGAGGATCTTACTGAACTCTAAATCCAGCCGTCATTCCAATGGGCTGGCCAATTCCAGCAATATTGTTGGAAAGTATCTCCATGATTCTACCGGTGCGTCTATGGGTGGCATTCTTCCAAATTTACTGGGAAGAAAACGATATAATGAAGATGGTGTTGGCGGGATGCATGTATACACCCCGTGGTGGCTGGATAATAAAAAACTGGATTTTCCCAGAGGATATCATATTGAATTTGGCGGTGGTATGGGAATGCCCGGATATGGTTTCGGTTTTGGTATACACAATACCAATGGCAAATACCCGGGTCGTGATGGGAAACAAAAAGCTGCCGGAGGTTACGGCGCATCGCTGAAAGATGATTATCGCTATTATTACGGCGCCACCTTTGGTATGTCAGGGCGTGGTGAAGCCATAGCGAGGGAAGATAACTATTGTGAAATTGACCCGACAACGGTGGATAAATTCGGTATCCCTGTTCTTCGTTTCCATTACAAGTGGAGCGATTACGAAATCAAACAGGCGAAACACATGAAAGAAACTTTCGCTGAGATCATCGATAAAATGGGTGGCGTAGTAACGTCAGGCAAAGATGGACCAGAAAACAACTACGGACTGGCAGCTCCCGGAAGAATCATCCATGAAGTAGGAACTACCCGTATGGGAAATGATCCTAAAAAATCGGCGGTCAATAAATTTAATCAGGCCCATGATTGCAAAAATGTCTTCGTCGTGGATGGTGGGCCGTTTGTATCGCAAGCGGATAAAAATCCAACGTGGACCATCATGGCACTTTCCATGAGAGCCTCCGAATACATGATCGATCAGATCAAGAAACAGAATTTAGTTTAAAATTAAGCGTTTGAAATGGGAAGTTGACTCATCGGAAAATAAACCGTGATGCAACTTGAAACTTCAAACTTGAAACCTGAAATTTAACTTTATGGATAGAAGAAAATATTTAAAAACCCTTGCCGTCGGAAGCGTAGGCGCCGGGTTATTATTGCAATGCAAGCCTGAAAAAGCAGGTGATGTTCCTGCTGTCAAAGCAAAAGATCTCAATTATGATCGCAACGCGGAAGAAGTGGTGCGGGAAAGGGCTTTGATGTCGGAGAAATTTTTTGACGATCACGAAATGAAAACCATTGGCGTACTGAGCGATATTATTATTCCCAAAGATGATGTTTCAGGAAGCGCAACGGACGCTGGCGTTCCTGATTTTATTGAATTCATGGCCAAAGACAGACCTGACTATCAAACACCGTTGCGTGGTGGAATAAAATGGCTGGATTTGCAATGTATGAGACGGTTCGAAACTGATTTTGCTTCCTGCAATAAGGAGCAACAGATAGAGATCGTTGATGAAATCGCCTTCCCTGAACAGGCCAAGCCTCATATGAAACAAGGGGTTGCTTTTTTCAACACCATGCGTGACCTTACTGCCTGCGGATTTTTCACCAGCAAGATCGGCCTTGCGGATATTGGTTACATGGGAAACAGGCCTAATCAATGGAATGGAGTTCCGGAAGAGGTGCTGAAACAATATGGGCTAAAATACGACGATCGCACCCTGGAAATCAGCGTTAAATTCGATTCATAAATTATTAATTAAACTTATGCCCGTTAAAAAAAATACAATAACCACCGTGAGTGATCTTTCCAGAAGGAAATTTATAAAATCGGCATCTCTGGCAGCCGCGGCATTTACTATCGTGCCCAGATTTGTGTTAGGCAAGGGGTACCGCGCCCCAAGCGATACCCTGTACGTTGCAGGTATCGGTGCCGGTGGAAAGGGTGAAAGTGATATCGCGAATTTCGCCAAAAGCGGAAAAGCGGAGATTGGATTTTTATGCGATGTCGACGATCGCCGCGCCGCCAAATCCGTGACTGCTTTCCCGAAAGCAAAATATTATAAGGACTACCGCACATTGTTAGAGAAAGAGCATAAAAGTATCGATGCTGTTTCGGTTTCAACACCTGATCATAATCACGCGGTTCAGGCGATGGCAGCCATGCAGCTCGGTAAACATGTTTACGTTCAGAAGCCCCTCACGCACGATATTTTTGAAGCGCGGATGTTAACCGAGGCTGCAAAAAAATATAAAGTGGTTACGCAAATGGGTAACCAGGGTGCTTCAGGCGATGGCGTAAGGCAATTGCGAGAATGGTTTAATGCAGGAGTGATCGGGGATGTCCATACAGTTTACTGCTGGACAAACCGCCCGGTTTGGCCACAAGGTATTGCGTGGCCAGAAAAGAAGGCTGAGGTTCCCAAAGAACTTGACTGGGATTTATGGCTTGGTACAGCACCCTACAAAGAATTTGTCGAAAAAATTGTTCCCTTTAACTGGCGCGGATGGTGGGACTATGGCACCGGCGCCCTGGGTGATATGGCTTGCCATATTGTTGAACCTCCCTTCCGTGTGCTGGGATTAAATTATCCAACGGATGTAACCGCCAGTGTTGGCAGCGTTTATGTGGATGAATTTAAGCGTGGTTATTTTCCGGAAAGTTGTCCTCCCTCCTCTTCAGTGGTATTAACTTTTCCTACTCAAAACGGAAAGCCTCCTATCAAACTTCACTGGATGGATGGCGGAATACAACCCCCACGACCAGAAGAACTCGGCCCGAATGAAATGATGGGCGATGGTGGAAATGGAGTTATTTTCGTGGGAACAAAAGGGAAAATGATGTGTAGTACCTATGGCGCTAACCCGCAACTATTGCCGACTTCAAAAACGCAGGAATCAAAAGTTCCCCAGACGATTAAACGTGTACCGGGTGGAGCAGATGGCCATTACGCACAATGGGTTGAAGCCTGCATGGCAGGTTATGGTAAAATGGAAGTCAGTTCTCCATTTGAAATTGCAGGGCCCTTAACAGAAACCATTCTGATGGGTAATCTGGCTATACGCAGTCATGACATACGCGTTCCCAGAAAAGACAGACCCAACGATTTCGACTACCCAGGCCGTAATATCAAATTGTTATGGGATGGAAAAAATATGAAAATAACCAACTTCGACGACGCCAACCAGTTCGTTAAACGCGAATACCGCCAAGGTTGGAAATTAAGCTGAACGAAAAAAGCACAAAGCTTAAAGACGAAAGCAAAAAGCTAAAGAAGGTGTAGGGTAATGGTGTTTACCCTATGCCTTTTTTTTATTTCATACCCAAAAATATATCCATATATCCATATATCCTAAACCTTCCCCAACCCGGTACGAATCTTGCCGGTTATGCAGGGATATAGGAAGTTTTTCTTAACTTTTCACCACGGTTATTCATTCACTTATATGCATCCATCCAACAGATCTTCCAGAAGAAATTTTATTAAGACTGCCGCCCTTGCCGGAGCTGCTTTTACGATCGTTCCACGTTTTGTTTTAGGGGGCAAGGGTTTTATTCCGCCTAGTGATACGGTTTACATAGCAGGCATTGGAGCCGGAGGAAAGGGCGCGAGCGATCTGACAGGAGTCGCAAAAAATCCGAATGGGAAGGTGGTTTTTTTATGCGATGTGGATGACCGCATGGTGGTGGATTCAAAAAAGAATTTTCCTGCCGCGAAGTACTATAAAGACTTCCGCGTCATGCTGGATAAAGAAGGAAAGGGTATCGATGCGGTTACCGTATCTACACCGGACCACACACACGCCATTGCGGCGATGAGTGCTATGAATCGCGGCAAACATGTCTATGTGCAAAAACCCCTTACCTGGTCGATATATGAAGCGAGAATGTTAGCAGAGGCTGCTAAGAAAAATAAAGTTGTCACTCAAATGGGAAACCAGTTTGCCTCTGCCGAAGCTGTTCGCCGCGCGAAAGAAATGGTCGATGCCGGAATGATTGGTGATGTAACCAACGTGCTCGCATGGACTAACCGCCCGGTCTGGCCTCAGGGGGTTCCTACACCCGTAGGCAAGCATGAAATCCCAAAGGAATTGGATTGGAATCTCTGGCTGGGGCCATCCCCTCAAATAGAATTTAATCCCGCTTATTTACCATTTAACTGGAGAGGGTGGTGGGCGTATGGAACGGGCGCATTAGGGGACATGGGCTGTCATGTTATGGATGCCGCCTTCCGGATATTACCGATTGATTTTCCAAATGAAGTAGAATGCAGTGCGACCACTGCATGGAGTGGTTTTTTTGAAGAGGCAGATTACCGGGATAGCTGTCCTGCTTCTTCCATTATTCATTTAAATTTTCCCAGGACGGATGGGAAAGGAGATATCAAATTAACCTGGATGGATGGGGGTTTATTACCGAAACGTCCCCAGGAGTTGAGACCTGATGAACCCATGGGTGATATTGACGGAGGTTACATTTTTGAGGGCACAAAAGGTAAGCTCATGGGTAATTACAACACGCTACCCCTTTTACTTCCCACTTCACGAATGAAGGATGAAACGTTGCCCAAGCAAACTTTAGCGAGGGTTCCCGGTGGCCCCGATGGCCATTACACGCAATGGGTGGATGCTTGCCGTGCTGGTTACGGAAACATGAAACTGAGTTCACCTTTTGAATATGCCGGTCCCTTCACGGAAGCTGTGATCATGGGAAATCTCGCGTTGCGCAGTTATGCTATGCCAGGCGAAGGCAATAAACGATATCCTGGACGCAAGAAGCTCTTGTGGGATGCTAAAAATATGAAGATCACAAACTTTGACGAAGCCAATCAATTTGTCAAGCGCCAATACCGCCAGGGTTGGTCTTTGGATAGTTGACCGTTGATGATTTAGGAGTTGACAAATTGTTGCCTCTATTAATTTAGAATGTGAGCGCGTCGACAGGTATAATTAGTTAATTAGTTTGTACAGGATGTCCCTGGTTATTGGCTGTTGGCTGTTGGCTGTTGGTTTTTGGCTGTTGGCAACGGCAATCCAGGTTGGCGCTAGTGTCAACTCGTTGCCGCCTCCGATTCGAAATTCATGTGACCCACTGACTCAATATCTGACACACGAAGTGGAAATGCTGATCGCGATAAGGTTAACTGATAAACCATTGTAAAAATGTCACATGGAAACCTACCTATTTGTTAGAAAAGAATTGTCAACCGCCCAATGGTAACTGTCAACTGACATGTTGAAGATTGATTCGCACACGCATATAATTCCGAAAAAATTGCCGAACTGGAGTGAGAAATTCGGTTACGGCGATTTCATTTATCTGCAACATCATAAAAAAGGGTCCGCCAAGATGATGCGTGGAAATCAATTTTTTCGCGAGATAAAAGAAAATTCCTGGAATGCAGAAATGAGGATCAGAGAGTACGAGAAATACAATACACAGGTTCAGCTGGTCTGTACTATTCCTGTCATGTTTTCGTATTGGGCAAGATCCCTTGATTGTCTTGACCTGTCGCGATTTCTGAATGACCACATCGGTGATTTGGTTCATAAATATCCACGGAATTATCTTGGCCTGGCCACGCTTCCCATGCAGGACACTGAACTAGCGGTGGGGGAACTGGAGCGGTGTAAAAAAATCGGATTACAGGGCATACAGATCGGGTCCAATATCAATGACCTCAATTTAAATGAAGAGCGTTTTTTTCCGGTTTTTGAAGCTTGCGAAAAACTGGGGATGGCCATTTTAGTTCATCCCTGGAATATGATGGGCCAAAAGCAAATGCAACGGTACTGGCTGCCCTGGCTCGTGGGCATGCCCGCAGAAGGTTCCCGAGCCGTCTGCTCGATGATTTTTGGAGGGATTTTTGAAAGGTTACCCGGACTCAGGGTAAACTTTGCCCACGGCGCCGGCTCTTTTTTACCAACAATAGGAAGAATTCAGCACGGATTTGTGTGCAGGCCGGATCTTGTGGCAGTAGATAATAACGTTCAACCTAAAAATTATTTAGGGCGGTTTTGGGTTGACAGTGTAGTTCATGACGCGTTGATGCTTGAATACGTGTTAAAAATGGTTGGGCCAAAAAGAATTACCTTCGGCAGCGACTATCCCTTTCCGCTGGGAGACCTTGAAATGGGAAAATTTATTGAAGAGATGTCATTGGAAAAAGAAATAAAAGAGAATATTTTTCACCATGCTACCCTGGAATGGCTTGGGATAACAAAAGAACGATTTGAATGAAAACATTCGGAAATATAATTTTTATAACGTTATGGCTAAGCGCTATAAACTGTTTTTCACAGGATGAGCGCACACTGCAGTATCTGCAACAGGAGGAACAGCGAAAACGCTCTGAGATGCTGCGTCAGCTCGATTCAGGTGTCTATTACATGGACCATGAACAATACTTACTGGCCGATCAAAAATTTAAACATGTACTGAAAAACATGAAGAGTGTTCCCTCCGACCTCACGTTCTATTTTGGAAAAAACTCCTTTTACCTGCTGCAATACAAACAAAGCATTGACTGGTTAAATAAATATATTCAGCTGAAAGGTACCACGGGCCAATATTATGAAGAAGCGACTGAATGGCTCAAAAAAGCGGAAGCTGAATTTATAAGGGAAAAAGCGGGTGCCGCTCAAAAAACGCAGCAGATCCTGTCAAAAAATTACGATATAGACTGCGGACCTACCGGAAAAGTCACCTGCCCGGTTTGCCAGGGAAATCATGTGATTATTAAAAAAGGGCCTTTTGGTGACTCGTATAAAACCTGTCCCTATTGTAATGAACATGGCATCCTCACCTGTGCAGATTACAATAAACTGCTGCGAGGAGAGTTACAGCCTAAGTTATGATCTCTTAATAACCCTTCCTTCAAAATCCCTATCTTTGGGGCTTATTTGAATTTTAAAGTACCGGGACCAGCCCTGCCACACCAGCAGCCTGGCGATATCCGCACTTTATGGCATTGCATAATAAAATCGATGGTCGTCTTCTCAAGGAGAAGATGCAGTCAGCCTCTGAAAAAAGAGTTACCGTTTCTTTCTACAAATACTACCCGATTTCCAGCCCTTCGGATTTCAGGAACAATTTGTATTCGCTGTTTGAAGAACATGAAATTTTAGGAAGAATATACATTGCCACCGAAGGCATTAATGCGCAGATCAGTGTAC
>JAYSOP010000565.1:0-2293 GCA_043722905.1 Chryseolinea sp. | reverse complement strand
CTATTCCGGAAAAATTCTGGTAGCTGGAAAAAACTTCGGATGTGGAAGCAGTCGGGAACATGCGGCGTGGTCTATATATGATGCGGGGTTTCGCGTGGTAATCTCAAGTTTTTTTGCAGATATTTTTAAAGGCAATGCCCTGAATAATGCCTTGTTACCCGTTCAGGTGTCTGATAACTTTTTGAGAAAAATATTTGAAACCATCAATAATAACGCATCCACGATGATCACCGTGGATCTCGTGCAGCAAAAAGTCATCCTGGCAGATGGAAGTTCAGAGGGTTTTGACATCAATCTTTATAAAAAAACCTGCATGATCAATGGGTATGACGACATTGACTATCTGTTGAATATCCGCGATGAAATAAAACAATTTGAACTGACGCATTAAGAAGCAATGAAGAAGAAAATAACAATACTTCCCGGTGACGGCATTGGAAAAGAAGTAACGGCCAGTGGCAAAAAGGTGCTTGAACAGATTGCCGAATGTTTTGGTCATGAATTTATTTTTGATTACGGTGAGATTGGCCATGAAGCAATCGAATCAACGGGCAATCCTCTTCCCGAAGAAACACTGAACAAACTAAAAAATACAGACGCCATTCTTTTTGGTGCTGTTGGACATCCCAAGTATGACAATGACCCCTCCCTGCCTGTAAGACCTGAGCAAGGTCTGTTAAGGATGAGGAAGGAACTCGGTTTGTATGCCAATCTGAGGCCTATTAAATTGTTTGATGAATTGCTCGATGCTTCAAGCATAAAACCTGAAATATTAAGAGGCGCTGACATCCTTTTCTTCCGTGAATTGACCGGGGATGTCTATTTCGGAGAACGCGGATACAAAAATAATGGTGACACGGCATTTGACACCATGATCTATTCAAAATATGAAGTAGAACGCATTGCGCACAAGGCCTTTAAAGCAGCCCAAACACGAAAAAATAAACTCACTTCAGTGGATAAGGCCAATGTGCTTGAAAGTTCACGCTTGTGGAGATCGGTGGTGCAGGAGGTAGCCAAACAATATCCTGGTGTAACCGTGGAGCACATGTTTGTAGATTCTGCAGCCATGAAGTTAATTCAAAACCCCAGAAGTTTTGACGTAGTACTCACCGGTAATCTCTTTGGTGATATATTAACAGATGAAGCTTCCCAGATTGCCGGTAGCATGGGGATGCTTGCATCCGCATCGATAGGCGATAAAGTAGGTTTATATGAACCTATTCACGGAAGTGCCCATGATATAACAGGAAAAGGGATAGCCAATCCGTTGGCGTCAATCCTTTCGGCTGCATTGATGCTTGAAATTTCCTTTGGATTGAAAGAAGAAGCCGCGACAATTATAAAAGCGGTCGAAAAAACCTTACAGGAAGGTTACCGCACAAGAGACATCGCAAGCGCGTCAACACCCCATGAAAAAATTCTCGGAACCGACGTGATGGGTAATATAATCTGCAATCAGGTAAGAATGGTTGCAACAGTATTGATTAACCACTAATAAAATAATAATCTGAATATCATGAGCCGGAAAATTGAAATCTTTGACACTACCTTACGGGATGGAGAACAAGTTCCGGGCTGCCAGCTTTCTACAGAAGAGAAAGTAGTTATCGCCCGTGAACTGGAGTTGTTAGGTGTGGATGTTATAGAAGCAGGATTTCCAATTTCCAGTCCCGGAGATTTTCTTTCTGTTATTGAGATATCCAAAGCGGTAAAGGAAACAGGTGTCTGTGCCCTGACGCGGTCTAAAAAAGACGACATCGATGTGGCGGGTGAAGCATTGCGCTACGCCAAAAGGGGACGCATCCATACGGGCATCGGTTCATCCGATATCCATATTAAACACAAATTCAATTCCACGCGCGAACAGGTTTTAGAACAAGGTGTCTGGGCTGTGAAATACGCTAAAACAAAGCGTGTCGAAGTAGAATTTTTTGCAGAGGATTCAGGCCGTGCTGACCTGGGATTTCTTGCGCAAATGGTGCAGGCAGTCATCGAGGCAGGCGCCGATGTGGTCAATATTCCAGACACTACGGGCTATTGCTTACCTCACCTATATGCGAAACGAATCGAATATCTTTTTGAACACGTAACGAACATCCATAAAGCTGTCATCTCCGTTCATTGCCATAATGACCTGGGGCTGGCAACGGCGAATACCATGGCAGGATTGATCAGTGGCGCCCGGCAGGCCGAAGTTACCATCAACGGTATCGGTGAGCGCGCTGGGAATACAGCGCTTGAGGAAGTGGCCATGATTATCAATACACATAAAGACCTCGGCTTGTATACC
>JAYSOP010000564.1:0-3492 GCA_043722905.1 Chryseolinea sp. | reverse complement strand
TCACCACCCCTTCACGGAAAGCAGCAAGGTGAGTGCCGCCCTGTGTTGTATTTTGTCCGTTGACAAATGAATAATATTCTTCACCATACTGACTGCCGTGAGACAAGGCAACTTCAATATCCTCACCCTTCAGATGGACAATTGGGTAACGCAGCTCTTCGGCATTACTTTTCTGTTTTAACAAATCAAGCAGCCCATCTTTTGAATAGAACTTGCGTCCGTTGTAATTGATGGTAAGTCCGGCGTTTAAGAAAGCGTAATTCCACATCAGGTCATCCAGGTATTCGGGGATGAAGTGGTAATGCTTGAACATGGATTCATCAGGAGCAAACTCTACGAGTGTTCCATTCTTCTCGTCTGTTTTGCCAGCCTTCGGATCGCTGACCAGAATTCCTTTTTTGAACTCTGCTATTTTGGTTTGTCCTTCGCGGAAGGCTTGTACCTTAAAATAATTCGACAATGCATTGACCGCCTTGGTACCGACACCGTTTAAACCCACTGATTTTTGAAAGGCGCCTGAATCATATTTTGCTCCGGTATTTATTTTGGAAACGACATCCACTACTTTTCCCAAGGGGATGCCCCGGCCATAGTCTCTTACGAGTACTTTTGATTCCGTGATTTTTACTTCGATTACCTTTCCATAACCCATCATATGTTCATCGATACAGTTATCGACTACTTCTTTCACCAGTACATATATGCCATCATCTTTGGAGGAGCCATCGCCTAATTTCCCTATATACATTCCCGGACGTAAACGGATGTGCTCACGCCAGTCAAGCGACTTTATGCTCGCTTCATTATACTCAAACACCGAAGGTGATTTGTCAGATTTTGCCATACTTACCAGGATTGACCGATCAGGACAATAGATTAAAAAATCAACTAATAGCTAAAAAAATATTGAATCGGCGCTAATAAAGCGATTTTTAGGATGAAACCCATCATTTAGACTGATGCCAAATTTAAATACGATACTAAACCAAGTATGCATAACAATCTAATTACCAGTGAGTAGATAGTAGATAATCAAACTATTTGTTTAATGAATATTTTTTGATATAAAAGGTAAAGGGGCCAAATAGCCGCCCAAAGGAGGATCAAACTCAGGCTGCCTGTGATAAAGAATATCATGCGGTTATGGTCATATTTTTCAGCGCTGTTGTACACATTGATAGCCTGCAGGGAAATTATCAGGAAAATATTGATCGTGATTACCAGGCCGTGAAACCATGCGCGCAGGTCTTCCGCTTGCGGAAAAATTCTCTTGAAAAGATAGACCAGCACGTTAATCATGACGATGGCTATCACGCTGATGTAAAACAGCCACTCGCGGCTCAACACCTGACCTGGGGCATCATCCTTAATTATTACCTGTTCGGGTAAACTTGCGTAAACAAGCAGTAAATTCGCCAAAACCACCAACACGGAAAGAAACCACAGGGCTTTGAACATCTTTAGGGTCATGTTATTAAATTTGGGTGCAAATAAACGGAAAACAAGTTGAACATAAATCCGATCGTTCTCTCCATCCCTGTTTTTTTCCTGCTGATCGGCATAGAACTGCTGGTAGATCGTTTTACCCATCAGAAACTTTATCGGCTTCCGGATGCGATCGCTAACATAAGCTGCGGAATAACGTCTCAGCTATCGGGATTGTTTCTTAAAATCTTCGGGATCGGCATTTACCAATTCCTGTTTCAAAACTTTTCTCCTTTAACCCTTGACAACACGACCTGGTGGTACTGGCTCGCGCTGATCCTGCTCGTGGATTTTGCGTATTACTGGGCGCACAGAATGAGTCATGAGATCAACCTTTTCTGGGGGGGACATGTAGTCCATCATCAAAGTGAAGAATACAATTTGTCCGTTGCTTTGCGTCAGAGCTCTTTGCAAATCGTCTGGACCTTTGCTTTTAACCTGCCCATCGCACTGCTTGGTTTTAAGACCTTTGACTTTGTTCTGATCGCAGCCTTTAATACACTTTATCAATTCTGGATTCATACGGAGACTATCAAAAAACTGCCCCGGTGGATTGAGTTCGTTTTCAATACACCCTCCCACCACCGCGTTCACCATGGTCGCAATCCGAAATACATTGATAAAAATCATGCAGGGTCGCTGATTATCTGGGACCGTATGTTCGGGACATTTCAAGCTGAGGAGGAGAAGCCGATCTACGGCATTACAAAACCTATCAACAGTTGGAATGCGGTGTGGGCCAACATGAGCCATTATTCAGAAATGGCCAGAGAGATGAAACAAATTCCTGTGTGGAGTGATAAGGCGAAATACCTGTTCAAAAAACCGGGCTGGCTACCGGACTATCTGGGGGGCTACCGGCCGGCACCGGAGGTTGACAAAACGACTTTTAAAAAATATGACACCCCTTCTCCGGTATCATTGAACCTGTACGTGCTTTTCCAATATCTCTTGTGTCTGGGTGGCACCGCTTTATTTTTATTTAACGCAGGAGCGTTTTCGCTTTCTCAGCAGGCGTTTTTCACGGTATTAATTTCTATGGTTGTGGTGAACTGCGGTGTATTATTTGAGCAACGGAAATGGGTGAAGTGGGCGGAGTGGATCAGGATATTCACGTACCCATTATTGTTAAGTGTCCTTGCCATTACTTTTGAGTGGCCGATGTGGTATCATGGCGTGTCGCTGATGTATTTTACGATTTCATTCACCTGGTTTTACTCCCTGCAAAGACAACATGAACATCTTCAGATGGCTTAGCCTTTTCCTTTTCACCTTTTGTATTTCTTGTGACAAACCAATGCCTTCGTTGGAAGGGATAGACCTGGCGCGCTGGCAGGATGACAAGAATGGATGCAACGGCGTTCGTACTTCCATGCGCAGTGCGATGGACAAAGAAAAGACCAAATTATTGTCGCTGGGGCAAATGCAGATTGTTGAATTGTTGGGAAGGCCCGACAAAAACGAGCTGCTCAAGCGCAACCAAAAGTTCTTCTATTATTTCATTCAGCCTTCAGAGGAATGTGCGGGTGAAAAAAATGCGACGTCGGCGAGGCTGGTAATACGTTTCAACGCGATGGGGTTGGCGAAGGAGGTTTCAGTGGAGTGAAATGGAGAAGGGCGAAGCAATCCCCTTATTGCGAAGTGCGCATTTAGAAAATTGAGTACGCGGCTATGAAATGGAGAGTGGGTGAAACCCGGTCTTCGTCTTGAGCATTCCATAGCAAGGGGGTTGCTTCGTTGCCGTGTCATGCTAAACGCATGACGGCGCCTTACAATGACGGAGCTTAATGGGGTGCGCTTCGCAAATGACGGGTGTTAGGGGGGTGCTTCCAAACGAGGGCTTAAGGATAAGAAAGCATTCACAGCCATTTTTGTAAATTTTCACATGCTCGGCGGTTTTGTATACATTCTTACCAACAAACACCATACTACCCTATATATAGGCATATAGGCGTAACTTCCAACCTTTATAGTAGATCTGTTGAGCATCGCGAAAAATTATTTCCC
>JAYSOP010000563.1:0-3007 GCA_043722905.1 Chryseolinea sp. | reverse complement strand
ACCTGCAGACGTTCTTGTGAGCAGTGTGCAACTAAGCCTATTATGATCGGGCTTAAGTTAACCTTCTTTGAATGAGTTTGCTTACCACCTCGTAAAAAGTGCTGGGATGTAAAGTTCTCCATTGATTGATTTGTAAAGTTCCGCCCATGTTAACATAGTGGTCAACATGATATTTTTTTAGTTCGTCTTGTATGAAGGCGGGAAATGATACTGCAGCGATCCACCCATCCTCTACATCTTCAAACCACTCTTCATAATAGCAGTCGTCAGACCCATGAAAGTTCATGACGTTTTCTCCGATCAATATGAATTTATTGATGCCTTCGTGTAATAGCAGTTCGACAACATTCCGCTTCAAGTGCATGATATCATTATTGATAGCATCATTCCATTCTCCGATAAATTCCAACACTGAATAGCCTGCCGCATAATCGGCGTATAAAATTTTCACATACAATGTTTCTGAGCCCATATAATCCCAGGCGGGATCAATATAATATCCGTAAATGGTTTCTGAATAAACATCGTAATTGTATTCCTTCCCGAAAAAAGGTGAGCGATCATCCGTCGAGGGATCGTAGTATTTTAACCAGTTGTGATAGGGTTCAATGTCGTGCATGGCCTCTGCGGCTTTCTACGGCCTTTCGCACAGAACCGAATTCTTTCAGCAAACGTTCGGCCTCGTTTTGCGGAAGCCCAAGTTCCTCCATCACCATTCGTGTGCCTCGGTCAACAAGCTTATTGTTGGTTAGTTGCATATCGACCATCTTGTTTCCTTTCACTCGTCCAAGCCTGATCATGGTGGAAGTGGAGATCATATTTAATACCAATTTCTGAGCGGTGCCAGATTTCATCCGGGTACTTCCGGTAACAAACTCGGGGCCTACGACAACTTCGACGGGGAAATTTGAAACTTTCGAAACCTCTGAACCGGTATTACAGACGACGCAACCGGTAAGTAATCCATTTGCCTGTGCGTCACGCAAACCTCCGATAACATAGGGAGTTCGGCCACTGGCTGCAATACCGACCAAAAAATCCTTTTTTGTAATTTCAAAAACCTGTAGGTCTTTCCACGCCTGGTTCAAGTCATCTTCTGCATTTTCCACTGCTTTTCGAATAGCCGTATCCCCTCCGGCAATAATTCCAATCACCAAACCATGAGGTACGCCGTAAGTAGGTGGAATTTCTGACGCATCGAGCACCCCCAACCTTCCGCTGGTGCCAGCCCCAATGTAAAAAAGTCGTCCTCCATTACTTATTGTTTTAACAATCGCTTCCACCAGCTTTTCAATTTGTGAAATTACTTTTTCTACTGCAAACGGTACAGTTTTATCCTCCTTGTTCATGTTTATTAAAAGTTCATGAACACTCATTTTTTCGAGGCTGGTGTAATTGGACGAAGATTCTGTAGTCGACATAAGTGTGGATGCGCTTGTTAGGCTAGACTTTTTCCGTATGGTACAAAGTAAGGCCTGCAATGGGCCCCTCGAGAATATTTTTCACCGTAATTCCCTTATCGTTAGCTACCTGACGCAGAATATCACTGAAGTAAAAGGCAATGGATCCAGTAAAATGAACTTTTAAGTTCTGGTAGTTCTCATACTTCATTACATTATTTTCGTAAAACTCAGAGAAGCTGGAATAAATAAGTTCATAGCAGTAGCATTCTTTCAAATGCTGGAAAATAAATTTAGCGAAACTTGCCAGAAACGCACTGGGTTTTTCCTGCTGATAAACCTTTTCGAGAAATTCTTCGCGGGTAAAGGGGAAGCGGGCATGAAATTGCTTAGCTAATTGTTCAGGCAGTTTTTTGCGCAAATAGTCCACCAGAAATTTTCTGCCAATGATGGCCCCTGATCCCTCATCTGCCAGGATCCATCCGAGGTTGGCCACATTATCCACAATGGTCTTACCATCGTATAAACAGGAGTTGGATCCAGTTCCCATAATACATGCGATCCCAGGCTCTTTACCACACAGAGCGCGCGCAGCGGCCAGTAGGTCCCACCCTATTTCAATCTGGGCTTCCGGAAAAAATTCCAGAAAAGCTCTTTTTATCGTTAGTTGATTTTTAACGGAGGAGACGCCTGCACCATAAAAGTAGATATGGTCAACTACTTCTCTTTCCTGCATTTTCGGAAGCAAAATTTCCTGTACATTTTTTTTGAGATCTTCAATAGGCTGATAATATGGATTGAATCCGGCTGAGCTGGCCTGATCAATTTTACCATCTTTTAAAATGAGTCTCCAATCTGTTTTTGAGCCTCCGCTGTCCGCAATTAAAATCATGTTTCCGGTAAACCTGGGATGTGCGCCTCCAGTGAATGTGCAAAGCTAAAAAATATGATATGAATTGTTAAAAGAATGTTTGTGGATCTCTGGTGAAAAATGGTCAATCCTTCAGCCTGCCGATAACCTTAAATTTATCAAAAACCTTATCAGTGTGCGGCGCATCTTTCAATTCATCGGAAAGATCTTGCCCAGCCCAATGCTCATAATGTTTCCCTCTTAACCAGAGCCGCGAGGTGGTAACATCATAAACAAGCTTGTTAAAAGCGATCCAAACCTCCGGTTTGTCCTGACCGTTTCTCAACGCAAGCTGCGCTTTTGTGATCAGGGGAAGCTCTTTAAAAGAAAACAATTTAATTCGCTATTTTTTTCTAGTTCAACCAAATATTGTAATTCGCAAGGATATTCTACCCTTCAATTTTAATTTTTTTATTTCACGTATAAATATACGCTACTTCACATGTCCTTATGAAATTTACCCATATCTGTTGCTTTCTTTCGCTGACGCTACTGGCTTGCCAGTCTACTGACAGCCCAAAAAATTATGGCTCATCGTCGGATGAGGAAATCATGCGCGTCGCTGATTCGCTCGCGCAGGCTTTTATCATTCTCGATGGGCATGTTGACCTGCCATACAGACTCAGCGCTAAACATTTCCGACTGGAACCCCAATATTTAGGAATACCAGTGAGCACGAAGGAAGGCGATTTTGATT
>JAYSOP010000562.1:0-2771 GCA_043722905.1 Chryseolinea sp. | reverse complement strand
CCATAGGAACTTTTGAGTTGGGGCGATATCAGTATAAATGGATACTGTGAACCGTATTTTACATATTTCGCTAACCCTACGTTCGCGACTTTAAGCACGGAGCTTTTTAGCGTTGCGGGATCTGAGGAAGTGGTGCCTCTTTCTCCGATACCGTGGAGAAATATCACGATGGGATATGCATCCGTATTACTGTCATAATTTTCGGGAAGGTATTCGAGGTATCCTGTGCCGGCGGATGAAATTTTTGCCGTTTGCTGAGCATCTGCAGTGGCAAATGACAGACTGGCCAATAAGGCCAAGGAAAAAATAAATTTCAATCTCATACTTCAATTTTTTTTCGAGCAGGGTGTATTCAGATGTTGAACCTGCCGGGTAATGGGAATAAAAACATGTACTTGGGTAAACTATAGACGGGGAAGTATCGATCTCGTTATGGCATAGGTATCAGGTTAGGTAAAAAATAAGTTCTTCTTTGTCTGGATTGATTTAGCTGTCGACTGGCGTGACGAGCTAAGCCTTTCCCTTACGGATCGAAATAAACGGCAATTCCTGAAAATTTTGTTTGGTAAAAAGTTGAACGGCAGTATGTCTCGGGAACTGACACATAGTGCCGATTAATTTTTTAAACAATTAACGAATGATTCTATTTTTTCCCGAAACGGAAATATCTTCTACACAACTGGGTATTTAAACAGCCGCTTCGATCATATGCCAATCAGCAGATGAAATTTTTATCCATCAATCATTTTTTATCATGACCTTGATTGTGGAGGAGGATGTCCCGCCGGTAAAAACAAATAATTGTTGGATGAAGAAGTCATCCTTTTACTGCCGGTTGGAAAGATATCCCGTAATCGGCCACCTCTTTCACCTAATATGCCTGAGAATTGACCTTTTCATTTCCGGGTGGATTGGGGGCCGTTCATTCGCTCATACCTGAAAAAGAGCTGAGAAATCGGAATGAGCATTATTCCCGAAATACCAAACGTTATAAAAGACAACCGAAGACTAAATGCATGTGCCAGATAGCCAATGAGAGGTGGACCAATGAGCATACCCACAATGCTGTAGGTGGCAATTATGGAGATGGCCATCCCAGGTGAGTATTTCTGAGAATGCCCTGCCAAAGTAAAAGTCATGGGTATCACAGAGGCCGTACCTAATCCCACGAAACAAAACCCAACCATCGAAGGCCAAAAACTAGGTAGCCACACCGCGAGGGATATTCCAATAAAAACAAAAGAGGCACTAATGATATAGGTTCGGGACATACCAATCCTTTCAACAATGCTATCAGAGGCAAACCTTGATAAAGCCATACAGATCATAAAAAACAAATAACCCCAGGTGAAGATCTCAACTTTGACAACTTCCTTGAAGTAAACACCGCCCCAGTCGAACATGCCTCCTTCGCATATGGCAGCAAAAAAAACGATGAGACCCAGGTAAACAATATAGGGATCCGGTTTTCCAAATTTCAATTTGTTACCTGTAGATGCGCGGTCTTTTCGCAATAAAAAGGGTTGGCATAAAATCGTCGCAATAAATGTCAGTAAAGAAACAACCAGCAAATGGTAATCCATCGTGACACCCAGGCCCACCAGCAAAGTTGAGAAACCTACTCCTGCAATCCCTCCTGTACTCCACAGTCCATGAAAAGAGCCGTTGATTTTCCTTTCAAATAAATTTTGAAGTGTGATGGCCTGCGTATTCAGCGAAATATTGAGGATCCTAAAACTAAAAGACAAAAGTGAAATCGCCGCTATCAGCAAGGGGGTTGTATTGGCAAATCCTATTGCGAATGTGGCAATCGATAGCAAAACAAAACCACCCGCAAGTGGGATACGGCTGTCGAAACGTGAAACTAACCAGCCAGAAAACGGAAGCCCAACGAGCGACGCGACCGGCATGAATAGTAAAATGGTTCCCAGTTGGGCTTCATTATAATCGAAGGCGGTTTTAATGGTTGGTATTCGGGATGCCCAGGAAGAAAAACAAAAACCCGAAAGAAAGAAAAATACGCTGAGAAAGACTCTTTGTCTGTTTTTTAAATCCATGCCATCCAGATTCGCGGGCGAATATCTGATAAAATAAGGCAGAAAATGGGTGTTTTAACGAATATCTTCAATTCATCCTTTAACAGTTGTAAATGGGTATTTATCTCATTATCCATACTCCTGATTTAACGTATCATTGCCTTATTATAGACGTGGCTTTGGGACAAATACGCAAGGAACATGCGCATTCCTTTAAAGGGAAGGGAATTAAAAAAGATTTTCTGGTAGTATCTCAAAAATAATCAATCCACCAACACTGGCTCTTCCGCCTCCGTAAGTGTCTTTATGAGCGCCACCTCACCTTTGTTATAAGGAGTGCCATCTTTTCGGAAGATGTCGTGAAACCAAACTTTGGGTTCTTTGCCATCAGGCATCGGGCTATCCCACGCGTAGATCGTATTACTTTTTCCAGCGACCAGTCCCCAGTTGTAGGCACCAATGTTTTCTTCTTTCAGTAAAGGCATAATATCCTTAAATAAACTATTTCTTGTTCGCGCCATGTATTCGGTACAGACTAAGGGTCTTCCGAAAGAACGCAGGCTATCAATCCATTGCTTGTGGGCTTGTTTGTCATTGTAATTGTGATAGGTGATGACATCGGAATGATCGAGTTGATACTGGCCAAGGTCAACAAGTTTTTTATCCCACACACCAACGGACAATGGTTGAGTCGGGTTTACTTCTCTCCCCCATTGGAAAACCTTTTGCAACAAT
>JAYSOP010000561.1:0-2479 GCA_043722905.1 Chryseolinea sp. | reverse complement strand
TAAGGATACGCAAACTAATATTGGCAATATTTATGCTGTAGGTGATATTACCGCAGATATTTCCCTGGTGAATGTAGGGGAATTAGAAGGACGTTATGCGGTAGAAAAAATTTTTGGAAATCCCGCCCGTAAACTTGTGTACGAAAATATCAGTACCATAATGTTTCTTAATCCGGAGGTCGCGGGGGTAGGGTTAAATGAAGTCAGCGCCCGGGAGAAAGGCATCGATTATCGAGTGGTAACGCTGGATTATAGCTGCATACCGCGGGCTATCGCGAAACGGAATACACAAGGGTTCATTAAACTTTTGGTGACGAATGATACACACATGAAAGTGTTGGGTTTGAAGATAATCGGTAACCATGCGTCAAGTGCCATGCAAGCGGTAGCCCTTTTGATTTCCATGGATAAAGGCATTGAGGAGTTGGCTGAATGTGTCCATCCTCATCCCTCCATCACAGAAGGGATTCAGGAATGCGTCAGGATGTTGTTAGGAAAATCTTTGTTCAAACCCGAAGCTCTCAAGGGAAAACTTTCGTGCCGAACAAGTACCGGTGGTCTATATGAGGATATTCATTTTTAATACATGATGTATGGTCCGGCTTAGCGTATTAATTTTCCTGATGCTCATTTCGTTTTCGGTTTCAGCCCAGTCCCCAGCCAAAATGAAAAAGGCCGTCTATGAAGAAGTGGATCTTGAAAATGTCATGAAACGATATTTTGGAAAATCATTTGGTTACCCGATTGAAGGGATTTATTCTGTTTCCTGTGTAATAACCAAACGCAATAAAAAATTGCTCTCAAAAGCCGAGCGGATCAGGATCGTTGCCAGGGAAGATAACTATGCCAAAGTCGCGATCATGAAGGATTGGCCGACGTCAGGGAGGGATTTTATTGAAGTATCATTGAGTTACCGAAAGGCCAACCATTTTCCCATTATGGGTGAGATTGATATCGTTGCCCGGGGTTCAGGTTACATCTATACCCATATTGAACCAGAAGGTGAGAGGATATCATTCTCGATGATCGAGTCTGACGGTCTGCTGGAGGCAGAATATTCCAGAATTGAAAGGCGTAAAACCATTACGTACCGGTTATCCTATCTAAAGATTTTTCCTACAGAACCTGACGTAGCGATGCAAAGAAATGAGTAGGTGATTTAGGTTTAAAGAACCGCTTCACCTGACCAGGCAGGCTAAAGCCAGCATCTATTTTTTATGCCGATTTTTTAATATGCCTATGACCTCCTCCAGCGAATGCCCTTTTGCTTGTAACAGAACGATGTAATGATACATTAAGTCTGCAGCCTCATTTAAGAAAAGGTCTCTGTTATTATCTTTTGCCTCAATGATCAATTCGACCGCCTCTTCTCCAACTTTCTGGGCAACCTTATTAATGCCAGATTCAAATAGAGAGGTTGTATAGGAGCCTTTTTCGGGATGTTTTTTGCGGTCTTTAATTACCTGCTCCAGTGACGAGAAATTCCACGTCTCATTTTTCTCGTTAAAACATGTATCGGCGCCGGTATGGCATGCGGGGCCTGTCGGGTTTACTTTTATCAGTAAGGTGTCTTCATCGCAATCTATGAGGATGTCAACCAGGATAAATGTATTACCAGAGGTTTCACCTTTGGTCCACAAGCGTTGTTTACTACGGCTGAAAAAAGTTACCTTCTTTTCAAGGATAGTTTTTTTAAATGCTTCTTCGTTCATAAAACCAAGCATGAGCACAATGTTGGTATCGGCATCCTGAACAACACAGGGAACGAGCCCGTTTAATTTTGAGAAGTTTATGGATTTAGCGTCAATCATGTCTTTTGGTTCAAATATATCTTAAAAAATTGCGCAGATAATTCATGGAACTAAGGGCTTTTAATGCATCCATAATAGCATAATATCTCGACCGCCTGATCTTTGTACATGTCGTCCCGGCAGATATATCTAATTACTGGGGTGGATACCTGAGATTCTATACTTGCTTAAATTTCAGCCACCCGGTTAAAGTCTGATTTCAATATTTCTTTTTTTTAAAAATAATTTAAGATCCGGAATTTTTACTTCACCGAAGTGAAAGATACTGGCGGCTAGCGCCGCATCCGCTTTCCCCAGCATAAAAACTTCCATAAAATGACCTGCATCGCCTGCGCCCCCTGAAGCAATTACAGGAATGGATAACAAATCATGAAGTTTTTTTAAGGCATCAATGGCAAAGCCTTTTTTTGTGCCATCGTGGTCCATACTTGTGAAAAGAATTTCCCCCGCTCCGCGTGATTGACCTTCCTTTGCCCACGAAAATAATTTTTTTTCTGTGGGCTGTTTCCCTCCGTGTGTATGCACGATCCATTCATTCACTACTTTTCTTGCATCAATAGCCAGGACGATACATTGTGATCCAAAGGCTTTAGCCAGTTCATCAATGAGGTTAGGATTCTTCACCGCCGCTGAGTTAATACTGACCTTGTCAGCACCCGCTTCCAGTA
>JAYSOP010000560.1:0-2661 GCA_043722905.1 Chryseolinea sp. | reverse complement strand
TTGAAATATTCTTTTAAACCCCGTTGGGGTTCGGCTCTGGTCGTCCATTCCCCCCAGGTTTCACCTGGGGCTATTCAAATTTAATCCGCCAGCCGGCGGATTTGAGGAGGCGGTATTGGAATATTACATGACCTTAAAGCATAAACATTTCACATTCCGGCTGTTCAATGAAAATCAATAAATTTCCTCGGACAACAATGATATTTTTTAATTTAAAAAAATAAAATTTTACCCGGAAAAATTTTTCTCCGGGTTGGATTTTTCAAAATCCCCCATAGAAAAGGGAATGAAAAAAAGCAACCGCCAAAGGATGAATCCAAATTTTAAGAGAAGGTCTAAGGGGGGATTGCGCCCAACTTAAGCTTCCAAAAAGGCATGGTATTTGATTGACCTATAGGAATAGCGTGTGGTTGAGCAGGCAAAAGAGGTTACCAGGCAGTAAAAATCGGCATAAAGTAATACCATGCCGCTGTTGGCTTACACAACTTTCCCTGTCTCTCAGCGTTTGGTAGGTGTCGTGTGGAGGAGGGCTTTAGAAAAAAAAAGCATAAAAAACCTTTAAACCATAATGTATTGTAAATTACACCTGATATTATACTAATTGTGTAGTATGACAATGATTGAAGCAAGTCCGTTGAAATTTTACCTTGCCAAATTCTTCTTTTTGGCTTTCGCCTGCGTTCAATTTCTGGCAGCCTCCATTCTTCTTATCCAATTTCGATTCAGCAACAAAAATTTTTTCATATCCCTGATACTTATCACCCTGGGTCTTATCTTTTTTTATTTTTTTCTGATCGTAAATGAAAAGGTAAAAAGGGTAGCCATTGGGAAAAATAAAATTGTCATTATTGAACGGGATAAAAATTCAAGATTCAGTTGGCCCGAGGTTAAATCATTAAAGGTGATTCCATTCTTTAACTTGTATAAATTGAAACTGAGAGGGAAAAAGAATCCGATCTATTTTTTTCCGGCCAGAAATATTGATCCTGCTTTTGGACTGCTTGTTAAGGATACATCACGGATGGGTGAAATTGTTTCAAAAAAGAAGAGGGAGTTCGGAATTAAATAAAAAACATTTCCATCTTATTCAGCTATCTTTTTCTATTTCAATACGCCTAATTCCGTACCCACCTCAGTGAAAGCAACGATGGCGGCATCCAGGTGATGTCGGTCATGGGCGGCAGAAATCTGAACCCTGATCCTGGCGGCGCCCTTGGCGACCACAGGAAAAAAGAAGCCGATTACATAAATACCTTTTTCCAATAACCGGTCAGCAAATTTTTGGGCCAATGGTGCTTCATACAACATGATGGGGACTATGGGATGTTCCCCTGGCCGTATATCAAATCCGGCGGCAGTCATCTGATCGCGGAAGTATCTCGTGTTCTGCTCAAGTTTATCGCGTAAAGTGGTAGTCTCTGAAAGCATATCAAACACTTCAATAGAAGCGCCCACGATGGACGGTGCGAGTGTATTTGAAAAGAGATAGGGTCTGGAGCGTTGACGAAGCAATTCGATTATTTCTTTCTTACCCGAAGTAAATCCGCCTGAAGCACCACCCAATGCTTTTCCAAGCGTTCCGGTAATAATATCTACTTCACCGGTAACGCCTCTGTATTCCGGAACACCCCGACCAGTCTTTCCAATGAAGCCAGTGGCATGACACTCGTCACTCATCACCAAAGCTTCATACTTGTTTGCGAGTTGGCAGATCAGATCCAGTCTGGCAATGGTACCATCCATTGAAAAAGCGCCATCGGTCACAATAATCATCTGCTTGGCGCCAGCCGTTTTTGCATCCGACAATTGTTTTTCAAGGTCAGCCATATCGTTGTGTTTGTACCGGTAACGCATTGCCTTGCAAAGCCGCACACCGTCGATGATCGACGCGTGGTTTAGTTCATCCGAGATAATGGCATCCGATGCACCAAACAGAGGTTCGAACACTCCTCCATTGGCATCAAAGGCGGCTGCGTACAGAATGGTGTCCTCGGTTCCTAAAAACCTGGATATTTTTTCTTCCAGCGTTTTATGAATATCCTGTGTACCGCAGATAAACCGAACAGATGACATGCCAAAACCATGGGTATCGATGGCGCGTTTCGCAGCCTGCAGAACGCGCGGGTGCGAGGAAAGCCCGAGATAATTATTCGCGCAAAAATTGATTACTTCTTTTCCATTGGTATTAATGTCAGCGCCCTGAGGCGTGGTGATAATTCTTTCCTTTTTGAAGAGTCCCGCCTCCCGGATGGATTGTAATTCTAATGCGATAATGGGTTGAATCTTTTTATACATGCTTTTTCTTTAGAGGATCATCATGATTTCATGCCAATTTTACGCCAATGAATTCGGGTCGACTTTAGGAGGGGACTTCATGACTGGTTTACCCATTACCGGTTTCCCTGGCCGGGCCGGAGGAGCTACGGCAGGAGGTGTCGATAACTCCGGTTGTTCCGGAGATTTTACCTCCGGCGTAACTGCCAGAAGATATTTTCTCCGGACAGGATTAATAAGATTAAGTTTCTGAAGGGTAAAGCTGTTTGGGTGAGTCTGATCAAAATCCTTTTTCCATGCATTCCAGACCTGGGGTTCACTCCTTCGGAACTCGTCGGAATCAATTTTTTTACTCTTGAGGTATTCTTCAAATCCGGGATCTGCAGA
>JAYSOP010000559.1:0-1590 GCA_043722905.1 Chryseolinea sp. | reverse complement strand
TCCTTTTAAAAGCATTCGGTTTAAAAAAGGAATTACCAACTGGGGAATTAACTTTAGTCGCCTTGATTTAAAAACAACAGAAAAATCGGCATGGGCTGCGGTACCTCGACAATTTCCAACCGCTTCTTTGGCCTACACAGGAACTTTAGTTTGGGATCAACCACCACCTGTAGTCGGAGGTAATGTTTCTATTATTCCCTATGGGTTAACGGGTGTCTCCCGCGACTATGAAAAAAATAAACCAGCAGATTATGAAAAAAGTATTGGTGCCGATGCAAAAATTGCAATCACGTCTGCTTTGAATTTAGATTTGACAGTGAACCCGGATTTTTCTCAAGTAGAAGTTGACAGACAGGTTACCAATCTGGATCGGTTCGAACTTTTCTTTCCAGAGAGACGACAGTTCTTTTTGGAGAATGGCGACCTGTTTGCAAATTTTGGATACGCAACTATACGTCCATTTTTTTCAAGACGCATCGGATTAAACGCTCCTATTCAGTTTGGTGCGCGATTTAGCGGCAGGATTAACAAGAACTGGCGCATTGGTGCAATGGATATGCAAACGGCAGGTGTTGATTCAGTTGGCCTTCCATCACAAAATTTTTCGGTAGCCACCATTCAGCGAAGAGTATTTGCGCGCTCAAATATTGCAGCTATATTTATTAACAAAGAATCGTTGAACTATACACCCAGCGCAGATTCGACAAAGCCTGTCTATTCAGCATACAATAGAAACATTGGAATGGAGTATAACCTTGCCTCTTCCAATAATCTCTGGACGGGCAAGGCAGTCATGCTTAAATCTTTCAGTCCCGATAAAAAAGGTCATGATTTCACGCATGCGGCAAACCTTAATTACTTTAGCCGCAAATGGAATCTCATATGGCAGCATGAATATGTTGGTAAAGATTACACAGCGGAAGTAGGGTACGTGCCGCGTACAGGATACGTCAGGATTTTTCCACAAGCAAGCCGTCTATTTTTCCCCACAGGAACAAAAGTATTAAGTCATGGTCCGGTTGTAACATCGTCTTATTTTTTTAATGAGTCATTTAATAAAACCGACAATGAGAGTATAGCACTGTATAAGATTACATTAAGAACCCAAGCCGTTCTGGCGGGTTGGGTGGGCAATAGTTATATTAAATTGTTGAGGCCCTTTGATCCAACCAACTCAGGTATGGATACATTGGCGACTGGCTCTGAGCATCGATGGATTGCTTATGGAGTAGATTTTATTTCTAAGCCACAAAGTTTGTTTACGTATGCTATCTCGGCACGCAATGGCGGATATTATGCCGATGGAAAACGATTTAACCTTACCAGTGAATTTGGTTATCGATTTCAACCCTATGTTAGTATAGCCTTAAGCTCCAGCTATAACGATATTCGGTTGCCCGAACCCTATGGCAAGACAACGTTTTGGTTGGTTGGCCCCCGACTCGATGTAACCATGACCAATAAATTATTCTTCACTGCATTTGCTCAATATAACGAGCAACGGAAAAATGTTAATCTCAACACCCGAATACAATGGCGCTATAAGCCGGCTTCTGATCTGTTTATTGTATACACCGACAATTATTTACC
>JAYSOP010000558.1:0-7578 GCA_043722905.1 Chryseolinea sp. | reverse complement strand
CCGGTTAATTTTGTTTTCCACGGCGGATCAGGTTCTGAACCTGCTGCTATCCGTGAAGCCATCGGCTACGGCGTAGTGAAGATGAATATCGATACCGATATTCAGTGGGCTTTCTGGGATGGTGTACATAATTATTACAAGAAGAATCAGGCGTACCTTCAGGGGCAGCTGGGAAATCCCACAGGTGCAGATGCCCCTAATAAAAAATATTATGACGGCCGTGTCTGGATCAGAGATGGAGAGGTTTCGATTAAAAATCGTTTGGTTCAGGCCTATGAAGAACTCAATGGTTTGAACCGGGTACATTAAATCCGAATCTCATTTATCACAGTCTTCGACAAAGCAAACGGCAATCGGAATTTATTGCCCATCTGGATTCTACTTAGTGTACCCGGGTGAATATTTATATTCTTCGATCAATTAATTGAAAATTTTATCCGGTAATGTAACGGCGTCTCGCCTTATTTTGTTTACATGATTTGGCCAATAATCCGGGCCTGTAGTCAAATTGTACTTATATATACGAAAAAAATATCGCCTGCGCTTATGGCAAACCTTTCGTTTTGCAACGACCTATATCACGCGAAGATTTGATTTCAGATTAATCTTTTACAGCCCTGAATCCCACATTCGACATTCCCGAGTCAAAGGCCGTTCCCTGACGGGCACTAGGCCGGTAGTTGACGCAATAATCATCCGCGCAAAGATAAGACCCTCCTTTTGTCACGCGTTTGATAGCATAAGGTTCATTCGGATCAAAAGGTTTATCGGGACCTTGTGGGTTGATATTTATTTTATTCCTGGCCAATTTTTCAAAATATTGTATATCGTACCAGTCAGCCGTCCATTCCCAAAGATTGCCGATCATATCATACAAGCCATAGGAATTTGCAGGGAAACTCTTCACAGGAGAGCCCATTTCAAAACCATCATCTTTCGAATTATGATGCGGAAAAGCGCCTTGAAAAGTATTTGCCATATACAAGCCGTTGAGCTTTAAATCGTTCCCCCAGGCATAGCGTTGTTGCTCTTTCCCTCCCCGGGAAGCAAATTCCCATTCCGCTTCGGTTGGTAACCTTTTTCCAGCCCATTCGCAATATGCTTTTGCATCTTCATAGGCAACATGCACAACGGGGTATTGTGAACGCCCGTTCAGGTGGCTGCCCGGTCCTTCCGGATGCTTCCAATCCGCACCAGGAAACCACCTCCACCATTGCGTATAATCATTTAACATGACAGGTTTCCGCGGTGGACTAAAAACCAATGACCCTGGTACTAACAGGCTATCAGCGGGTCTTGGAGTGCCTGGTGGAGATTGTTTTTGAATTTCCTCCCACGCGGGCCGACGTTCAGCGACAGTGATGTATCCGGTAGCTCCTACGAATTCCTGATACTGGGCATTTGTTACCTCTGTTTCATCCATCCAGAAACCATCAACCCTTACATGGTGAGAAGGGCGTTCATGATGGTAAGCATCTGTTTCGTCGGTGCCCATGATGAATGTGCCGCCCGGGATCCATACCATTCCATGAACTTTTGCAGGTTGCGTTTCTGTCGGGTGTTGAACAAGCTGTTTTTCTTCCTTTACACCACAGGAGATCAAAATGAAAATAGGCGATAGCAATAATGTTTTATTATTTAAAAACTTTGCCGTCAAGCTCATAATTAACTAATTCTTTATCGCAGCGTTCATTGAAAAGAAAGAAAGCGCCACATAAAAAATGCCTTTGTGTAACTTTGCGCTTCTTTGTGTTCCTCCGTGTAATTGCATTTGGCTTATGTGGCAAAATTAACTGGTCGCCGCGCTAGCTTTTATTTATTCTCAGCCTGGGGTAAATTTTATTTCTTTAAATTAATATTTGCGTTTAGTTCCTGTTGACCACCCACTTCTACCACGGAAGTTCCATAAACTTTAATCGTTGCCTTAATAAAATCCTCCGCATTTGCTTTATAAATATTCTCCACATACTTCTGGGGGTTGCGGTCAATGTACGGGAACCAGGTACTGTGAATCTGTATCATCATTTTGTGACCTTTCTTAAAAGTATGAAGCACATCCTGCAAAGGAAAATTAACATCGGTTGCTTCGTTGGGCGTAAAGGGTTGAGGCTTCACAAAACTATTTCTGAATCTCCCACGGAATACTTCATGTCGCACGAGCTGTTGATAGCCTCCCATCGTGACATTTTTTGGATTGTGATCATACTCGGCATGGTCCTGTGGATAAACATCAATCAGTTTAACAATAAAATCGGCATCGGTACTGCTCAATGAAACCTTTAATTTTGCCATGATCTCCCCTGCCACCGTCACGTCCTGAAGGATAACATCAGATTCAAACGTTAACACATCCGGCCTGTGCGAAGCTTCCCGCTGGTCATCGCTCATAAATCTCCTCGGTGTAAAAGTCAGCTCTTCTGTTTCGGAAGTGTAGGGAACGGGCCGGGCAGGATCGCTTATATATTCAAAAACCGCCTGTGTGTCGACAGGCTTATTAATGGAAAGCTTCCCATTCTCTGAGAAATACAGTTTCAAGGGCGCGATATCGTTGGGTGGCCAGGTCTGAAATTTGGCCCACTGCTTGCTTCCGGTATCAAACATATAAGCCTCCGGCAACGTTTGGCCACCTTCACCTTTTAAGTGATAAGCGAAAAACGGGCGTTCAATCTCGCGCTGATAGAACGTGGAAATACTATCACCAAAATAGATATGATTATGTGTACTCTTGCCCTGTTCACCCGACCAGTCGCCATGGGCCCATGGTCCCATCACCAAAATATTGTATGCCGATGGGCTGGAGGATTCAATACGCTTGTAAATATTCAATGGTCCGTATAAATCTTCGGCGTCAAACCACCCCCCTACCGTCATGACAGCATGTTTCACATCCTTAAGGTGTGGCAGGATATTTCTCTTTTGCCAGAACTCATCATAATTGGGATGGTCAATAACCTGATTCCAGAAAAAATTATCGCCGTGGTATTTCTCTGTAATATTTTTCAAAGGACCCAGGTTGAGAAAAAAATCATAATTATCCTTGATACCTAAACCATGAAGCCGATCCATCTGGCCCTGGTACCAGGGTTCGGTGGTAAGTTTTTCTTTTTGATACCCGAACACGGCAAATGCCCCGGTATAACTTTCAAGGTAAGCACCCATATGATGGAAATCATCAAAGAAAAAATCGGCGATCGGTGCCTGAGGTGACGAAGCCTTCAGCGCCGGGTGTGCATCAGGAATAGCTGCTGCCGTATAAAATCCGGGATAGGAAATTCCATACATGCCTACTCTCCCATTATGGCCCTTCAAATTTTTTATCATCCAATCAATTGTGTCCCAGGTGTCCGAGCTTTCGTCGATTGCGCTTTTATTTTTTGGATCATTACCCGCGATGTTCGGGGTCATGTTATCAAAAGTTCCTTCCGACAAATAACGGCCCCGAACGTCCTGATAAGCTAAAATATAATGATCACGTACAAGGTACGGACTTGGTTGGGATCCCGTTTTATAATTGTCTTTCTCGGTGGCATTGTAGCAGGTGCGATTCAATAAAATCGGATAGGTTCTGGATTTATCTTTTGGAACATAAACCAGTGTAAAAAGTTTTTTCCCATCGCGCATGGGGATCCGAAATTCCACCTTGTCATAATGTTTTCGCATATACATGGAATCCACATGAGTTTGACTTTGTGCCAACCCCGCATCAAAGGCGATCAGCAAAACAACTATCCAAAAATTTTTAATCATAACCCAATTTACGATTTTCAAAAATAACGACCCGGATTCAACTTTAATTGTTAATTTTTCTGCGACGTTCTCGCCAGAAATTGCCTCAACATATATTGCAAAATACCATTATTACGGTAGTATTCGATTTCAATCTTACTATCCAGCCTGCTGATGACCTCGAATTGTTTCATCTTTCCATTAGCATGGACCGCAAAAATGGTAATCTTACTTGAAGGTAGTATCGTATCCTTCAATTCCGGAATATTAAAAACCTCCGTCCCGTCTAGTCCCAGTGTTTCCGCATTTTCGTCCGCAACGAATTGAAGCGGTAAAACGCCCATCCCGACCAGGTTGCTGCGATGAATTCGTTCATAACTCTCCGCGATAACCACTCGTACGCCCAGAAGGTATGTACCTTTCGCCGCCCAATCCCGTGATGATCCGCTTCCATATTCCTTGCCAGCTAAAACAATGAGCGGTGTCTGCGTAAATTTGTATCTGACAGAAGCATCATACACAGTCATTTCTATATTTTCAGGGAAATAGGTTGTGTACCCACCTTCTTTAGAAGCAATCTTGTTTTTAATCCGGACGTTGGCAAAAGTACCCCGCACCATGATTTCGTCATTACCCCTTCTCGATCCATAGGAATTAAATTCTTCATGGGGTACTCCACGGGCGAGCAGGTATTGACCCGCAGGTGTCTGGATGCTGAACTCTCCGGCAGGGGAAATGTGATCTGTGGTGATCGAATTTCCCAGCATGAGCAATACCCTCGCGTTGACAATGGGTTTTATTGGAAGGGTACCCTGAGGAAGATTTACAAAGAAGGGAACTTCTTTTACGTATGTAGAATTCTCGTCCCATTGATAAGATTTATCATCGGGGGCTTCCAGTTTTTTCCATTGTTCATTTCCCTCGAATATCTCATCGTAATTCTTCTGGTAGAATTCCTTTTTCACAACCCGGCCTGCCACCTCCTGAATTTCCGCAGGAGAAGGCCAGATATCCCTTAGAAAAACAGGCTGGCCTTCCGTATCAGAGCCCAGCGGTTCGCTGTTCATGTCAATATCCATTCTCCCGCAAATGGCATAGGCGACTACCAATAACGGTGACATCAGAAAATTCATTTTGATCTGCGGATGAATTCTCGCTTCAAAGTTCCTGTTACTGGAAAGCACTGCTGCCACAATGAGGTCATGATCCATTACCGCTTCGGCAATGGGCTTTGGCAAAGGTCCCGAGTTTCCAATACAGGAGGTGCACCCGTATCCTACTACATGAAACTTCATCTGTTCCAGGCTCGCAAGCAAACCGGACTCTTTCAGATAATCCGTAACTACTTTCGATCCGGGCGCAAGACTGGTTTTTACCCACGGTTTTACACGCAGGCCTTTGGCTAATGCTTTTTTCGCCAGCAGGCCCGCGCCAATCATCACATCAGGATTAGAAGTATTTGTACAACTGGTAATGGCAGCAATAACGACATCCCCATCACTCAAATGAAAAGTTTCCCCCTGGTATTTCACTTCAATCGTACGCATGTTGTTGTGTTCCACCTGGGCCAGGGCTGATGGTGTAACGTTTCCACCTTCGCCTGCCCAACGATTCAGTGGGCGGTCGGCAAACTGCAGGTATTTCCTGAAATATTTTTTTTCAATTAAGCCGCTAATGGTTTCTTTTGATTCGCGTAGTAAAATTTTATCCTGGGGACGGCTGGGCCCTGATATGGTTGGCTCGACCGAAGCCAGGTCAAGTTCAACTATATGGCTATACGTAATGGCATCATCATCGTCGCGCCATAATAAATTTTCTTTGGCATATCGTTCAGTAAGGTCAATGACTTCCCTGGGTCGATTGGTCTTAACGAGGTATTCTATGGTCTTTTCATCGATCGGAAAATAGGTGATCGTACAACCAAATTCCGGAGACATATTCCCGATAGTAGCGCGATCAGGCACTGATAAAGAATGTAAACCCTCTCCGAAAACTTCAACAAATTTTCCAACGACTTTTGTTCGTCGCAACAACTCGGTAATTGTCAGGACAAGGTCCGTCGCCGTACTTCCTGGCGGTAGTTTGCCGGTAAGCTTCAACCCGATTACTTCCGGAATACTAAAAAATTGTGGTTGCCCAAGCATGGCAGCTTCCGCTTCAATTCCCCCTACACCATAGGCTAAAATACCCAAACCATTCACCATGGGCGTATGTGAATCTGTGCCTACCAGTGTATCGGGAAAGACAAGACCGTTTCTTTCAACAACGCATTTCGACAAATACTCGAGGTTCACCTGGTGACATATCCCCATTCCGGGAGGAACTACAGAAAAATTATCAAACGCAGCCTGGGCCCATTTCAAGAAACGATACCGTTCACTATTTCGCTCGTACTCTTTATCGACATTACGTTTGTAGGCGTCAACATCGCCGTAATAGTCTACCTGTACTGAGTGATCAATGACCAGATCTACGGGTATCAGGGGATTGATCCGGGCAGGATCGTTTCCCTTACGCGACATTTCAGCACGCAATGAAGCAATATCCACGATGGCAGGTACGCCGGTAAAATCCTGCATCAAAACCCTCGCGGGCATGAATGGGATTTCTTTTTCAGCTGGAACAGGTTTCCAATGAAGAAGTGTTTCAACGTGTTCGCGGGTAATAATATAACTGTCGTAGTTGCGCAAAACATTTTCCAACAATACCCTGATACAAAAAGGGAAGGTGGAAACAGGATAACCTTTTTCCTGAAGAGCCGGTAAACTATAGACAGATAATTTCCTTCCATTAACATCCAATTCTCTTTTTATTTCCAGATAATCCTGATTCATGGCGCTATTCGGGTTATTTATAGCTGTTCGAAAAGCCGGTTGTTTAAAAAGTCAATTGCCTCTTAAAGATGAACTCCTGCCTTATCCACGGAAAGGCAGCACTAGTGAAGCGAATAATAAATTTTGCAACATTCACAGGCTAACCTTATTACATTAGTAACGGATTGGTCAACCTCCTCAGCCAACCTTATGAACTTATTCTCCAGCGCTGGCCATTTTGATAATAAACTTGATAAGACTTAAAAGATCTACTTAATTTTTCATTTATAAATCATTCAGGGCTGTTACTGGAATTTCAGCTTCAATAAGGTAACAAAGTTGGTAAATCTTTATTATTGCTTGTTACTAAAGTAATCAGCTGAGGGAATGAATGACCCGTAACATTCACGACGTAAACTAAATAATACATCAAACCGATTCTACAAAAAAACAATTATGTTACAAAATTAAAATGATCAGAATACTAGAAATCTTCGACCTTATTTATTTAAAATTCAATTCACTGGAAATTACTTTTCACTAAACCATTTATTTTTAATTATTTTTTCCATTTCCACTGCCCAGAATACAATGCTGGAAGCCCCTAAAGTGATCCCCAATTCTTGAAGTGTTAGCGGTTGGGTTTTGAAAATTGTATTGAAAAAGGGTGCATATATCACCAGCAATTGAAGGCCTACTGTAATGGTAAGGGCGACCAACATCGGTTTGTTGGAGAATACTCCGATTTTGAAAATCGATTGCCGATCTGACCGGATCGCCATCACATGTCCTAATTGACTAAAACACAAAACCGAGAAAGCCATCGTCTGCCAATGTGAACCTGAATGATTGATAGCCCAGTATTCCATACCCAGGGTAACGACTCCCATCAGTAAACCTACCCAAAGGATGTGCCACCCCATCCCTTTGGAGAAAATATTTTCCCTGGGACTTCTCGGAGGCCGATTCATGATGTTTAATTCTGAAGGCTCAGAAGCAAGGGCTAGTCCAGGTAATCCGTCAGTGATCAGGTTAATCC
>JAYSOP010000557.1:0-4767 GCA_043722905.1 Chryseolinea sp. | reverse complement strand
CCGCAAACATTACCAATCAATATTTGATTTTGTTTGCTTCAGCATTAACAATAGGGGCTCCCATCAGCTATATATTGATAAAGCTGGTGATCGAATTTTCTTACACGTATCATATGCCCTTCAATTTTTCCGGTGTTGCTACCGCGGTAGTGATTCTAATCCTAGTTTTATTGATAACCGTTTCTACCCAGATCAGAATGGTTTTGAGGGCTAATCCTGTAAATGGATTAAAAGTGGAGTAATGACCAATGTTTTAGTGTCAAATCTACTTAATTGGTATAATGCTGAATGGTGTGGATAATTCACCATAGCACTTGCAAATCAAATCCGTTGGGTCAATCATGTTCAAAAAAGCTGTGGAGTCTTATCTAGATTGTCCGGCCTAAAATGAACGAAAAAATGGTTAAGTGACCCAATTGCGCCGGCAATTACCGGTGTATCGTATCCAAATAAAAGCCCGCCCAATGCAGCGACGATGGATACCTTTATAACGAAACCGGAAGTAGAAGTCCCGGTCTGTCTAACAGCTTGAATAGTTTCCATTTTTAATTTTTATTTGTGCGTTCGCTCTTTGATGGGGTGTACATTTAAAAGAACGCAACACTTATTTCACTAGAGACATCATTAACATATTAGCGATTCTTGTGCCCCACTTTAGTTAATCTGTTGCCAATCAAGATCGACTTCAAAAATTGTCCGTTTCATATTATAAAAAATTTCCCGCGGGTTTTATAAATACTTTTCGCACGATCCGTAGTAACAATAGGTTTGTTATGAAATCCCATGGCTATTATTGATGACAAGCTAACTTGAGTCCTCGGATTCCTGCGTCTATCTGGCTTATATGCCATCTTCCGAGATTTGCTGTATACAATTGATCAAAGTACGGCCCCCCAAAAGCAATATTAGTAGGGTTACATAATGTATGTGCTTCCCAATCATCTATTAGCGTACTAATTGTCCGGTCCGGTGCTATCTTATAAATTTTATTTGGAGCATAACAGCACACGTAAAGGTTTCCTGCCTGATCAAACGCAATACCGTCGGGAACCGATTCCGGTAAAGTTGCAAATACTTCGCGTGCCCCTGCTGATCCGTCTTTCTGAATGACTACGCGTTCGATACCCGGCAAAAAAGAACATACGATGTATACAAATGCTTCAGCAGGATCCAATGCCAAACCATTCGAAAAATTAAAAGGACCGTTACACCAGATTTTTCCTTCTCCCGACTGATTATATTTCAAGATCTTACCCGATACTTTCCTGAAGGCACCGCTTTCGCTCACATAAAAATTTTCCTGGCGATCGAAACAAATAGAGTTGGGAATATTAAATAAATGTCCCTCAACGCCCGTGGAATAAACACTGAGAGAGACGGATTGTAAATCCAATTTCCAAATGCATTT
Organism: Chryseolinea sp.; assembly: GCA_043722905.1. Classification (GTDB taxonomy): domain Bacteria; phylum Bacteroidota; class Bacteroidia; order Cytophagales; family Cyclobacteriaceae; genus Chryseosolibacter. The sequence goes on along the minus strand of JAYSOP010000557.1, from coordinate 3,359 downwards.
CTTTTTCAAATCGCAGATGGCAAGCCACTCTTTATTGGGACTAAAAGCTATCCCCAAAATAAAACCCCCTGTATTGGCTACTTCATTTATCACACCTTTAGGTGATATTTGATAAATCTGTCCTGCCTCACCTCCTGCCCATAAAGATCCATCGGGATGGTATGCGACACATTCCGGATGGTCTAATCCGTCAGCAAAAATGCTTACATTTTGCAATGACAATTGCATATTCTCAATGGGTTATGCCACATTCATTCTATTTTAATTTAGCCCAATTCCGTTCAGGAAGCACACTAAACCAATTAGGTCTCTGGGGATCACGATCATACGGATATGCACCAACCTCTTTATAATATTCTGCATATTGATTTAGTTTATCCCTGTCGAGTTCTACACCTAAACCAGGCCCATCCGGTACTTTTATTTTACCATTTTTATATTTCATCATACCGCCTTTAATAATATCATCTGTAAGGTGATGATAATGCGCATCTGCAGCAAAAGATAAATTGGGTGTGCTGGCGCCCAGATGTAGCATCGTAGCCAGTTGGATCCCTAATTCCCCTGAGCTGTGAATAGCAACTCCTATCTGAAATTTCTCGCATATCACACCTGCTTTCCATGCTTGTCGTAAACCTCCCCAAAAAGTCGTATCTAATAAAATAACATCTATAGCTTCACTCCTGATACAAGAAGCCAGCTGTTCAAAATTAACAACCACTGTATTTGTAGCGGTGGGTATACGAACCCTCTCCCTTACTCTTCGCATTCCTTCCAAACCCCAGGTTGGATCTTCAAAATAGTCATTAGGCAGATCTTCTATAGACTTGCCTATCCGTATGGATTCTTCCACACTCCAGGCTGCATTGGGATCTATTCTAACCTTATGGTCAGGAAACGCATTTGATAAAGCCCTGAAAACCTCGATTTCATGATTGGGATGGAAGACGCCGGCTTTTAGTTTATGAACGCTAAATCCATGCTTGTTAACCAGATCCCTGGCATGATTAACAATTTGGTCAGCGGTTTCCTCTCCTCCGGTTTTTTCATTTTGATATCTAAAAAATATATAAGACGCAAAATCAACCTCATCCCGAACCGATCCGCCCAGTAGATCACAGGCTCGCACTCCTAATTTCTTACCCATAATATCCATACAGGCAAATTCTAATGCCGCGTGTAATTGCAAACGGTTATTGTACAAGGATGCTGTAGGATTACATATTTTCCAATACATGGCTTCCATTTGCATAGGATCATGGCCTATAAGGTAACTTTTCAATCCGTTAAAAGCAGCTTCAGCTGACTGGCCTCCGCCTCCCATTTCCCCAAGGCCTGTAATACCTTCATCCGTCTCAACTTCTATAATAGTTCTTACAAAACGCCCCCAATGACATCCGTTAGAATGTCGTATCGGGGCTTCGAGCGGTACGGCTACGGTGGTTGCTTTTATATCCGTTATTTTCATATGTATAATAAATGAAGAAGGTAAAAAAATATTTTCATTTTTTCGTAATCCTGTGGTGAGACCTATTTACTACTTTTCAAAATACTTTGGACAGTTTCTTCAATTGGATTTAAGCTGATAAAAATAAATCCTAAAACAGCCAGAGTTCAGGCAATCTTTTTCTGTTAACTCTGTTTCATGTTAAACTCTTTTTGAGCCTTCCTGAGGTTGGCAATTTCAGGTAAGTTCAACCTGTATTGATTGTGGGACCACTGATTTTTTCATTCAGCACATGGTAGTACTAATCTTTGGAAGCAAAAACTTTATTTTTATAATAAGGATTTTTATTAAGAATATTCAAGTACTCAATTTTCCGAAGAGAACCAAACGCGATGCCACTATCTCTAAAACCTATTAGCATTTCGCTATACCCAGGCTTCGATACCCCTTGCAATAATTAAACAAAGATTTATATTAATTTCTTTATTTATCCCTTTTACTTCCAGCTATTGTAATGCCTAACCCTCCGTCTATACGGAAAGCCTGACCTGTAATAAAACCTGCTTTCTCATCACATAAGTACATGATCAATCCGGCAACTTCCTCAGGAGTGCCTATACGTCCCGCGGGGTGCATGTCTATGCATTCCTGTAATACATCCTGCGGATTTGGAGATAGTTTTAGAGAATCTTGCAGCATAGGCGTATCGATTGTTCCAGGACAAACCGCTACACACCTTATCTTAGGCGCATAGTCTATGGCAATACTCCTGGTTAAACCCAGAAGGGCAGTTTTTGCCGTAGTATAAGCCGCCACATTCTGCTGGCTCAAAAAAGCTTGTGCACTGGCGACATTAATGACTACCCCTTGGCCATTTTTTTGCATGTAAGGAATACAATATTTTGCACACAGAAAGTGGCTCTTCAGGTTAACATTCATGACGAGGTCCCACTCATCCGTGGGGGTTTCAGTCACTGTGCCATAACGTTGTATACCGGCGTTGTTAATGAGGAAATCAAGTGATCCAAAATGCGCATAAGTTTTTTCAGACGCATTTTTTACTGCTTCTTCTGACGATACATCACATTTTTGAGAAAACCATCTTGAATCAGATATACCGGTTTCATCACTTAATTTGTCAAGAATGGCAACGTTAGAACCGGTATCAAAAAAGAGCTTTGCACAAGCTGCTCCAATACCTTTGATACCTCCTGTTATAACTACAGTCTTGTTATTAAAAAAACTCATAGAGGTTTTTAGATTAAGTTGGGATATGTGGATAATAACTTGTAAAAAATATTATGCTAATTGAGTTTTGATGGTAAACATGACCTGATAAATCGTTCGCGCTTCTTATTGTAATGTTAATTTTATAAAACGAGGACGATAAAGATTTGGACTCGCTTTAAGTTCGTTCATAAAGTCAAAGGCATTTACATTGTAACTTATCAGTAATTGACCAGGAGCCGATAAGTTTGGATGGGCTTTTGCATTGTAAGTAATATAATTCTTTATCTGACTTTCCTTACAGTCCCATATTTTTATAACAGGTCCAAAAGGTCCTTGTGGACCATCCCCTAAACGCAATCCTACTGTTGGACCCATTCCTCCCGATTGGAATACAAGGGCATATCTGCCATCGCCGAGACCAGAAACACTTAATTCATTGGAAACTCCGTCCGTGACAGAAACAACCTGTTGCATATCCTTATTCCATCCTTTACCATCCCAGAACCTCCATTCACTGAAGTTTTCAAAATCCTCAGGAAAAACTCTGGCAACGATTAGATTCTTTTCTTTGCCCCTGACGCCATATACATAAACGTATCCATCTGGATCACGAGCACCCGCTTTTTTTGTATTGACAAATATGCCGGCTCCGAATTCCCCATTTTCAAAGCGAAGAGGTGTT
>JAYSOP010000556.1:0-2914 GCA_043722905.1 Chryseolinea sp. | reverse complement strand
GCCATCGTCATACGCATAATAAGAGGAAAGCGCATAATCTGCGACAATAGTATCATTGGAAGTAAACTGAATAGGCTGGTAATTGGGTGTATAATCCCCTGTGGAATCTGGTTCTATCGGTGGAGCATTATTAAAAGGAATATTGTCGTTGGTTTGTAAGGCTATTGTAAGACGGATGAGGGTTGAATCAATACGGGGATCAACGGGGAATTGCAAGGGGTCATTGATGTCAGGAAGCGTATCCATCCTGACAGTCTTATGTTCGTTTGCTAAAATTACGTTGTTAGTTATATTAATGGGGGTTGCTTTGCTGATAACGGTTTGATAGGTGATGGGAACCCCGCCGAAATCGGTGCTGCTGAAAAGTGCCTCCGTGCGAAAGTTAATTGAAGCCACCACGTTTTTCAGGTTCTGGATTTCAAAAGTGGGCGCTGATAATTGTTCGTTTGAAAAAAAGTGTCGTCGCGGAATAGACCGGTATTGCCCGAACAACGGACCCAATTGTGTTGACAGTGCACGGTCAGGGAAAGAAAGGTCATTGATATTCCTGTTTTTATTAACATACACGTAATCAATATTCCATGCGTCAAAGGGCCCTGACAGCCGTCCAAAACTTCTGAACCTGAATTGGAACTTGTCATGAAAGAAACGGTCTCCACTGATTTGAACGATCGTATCATAAAAAACATTTGATTGTGGACGGTTTCCGGGAAAGATCACCATCACAGATTCCCATCCGGTATCCTCATTACTTTTAAAATCAACTTCCAGAAAATCCTTGGCATCCGGAGCCTCTACATTCCCGCTCCATTGATAGAAAAAACTCAAATAAACTCCCGCCCGCTCGGAGAGTGCAACCTTCGATTCACTTAGATCGAGTGGTTTTGAAGTCAGGTTATCCGTATACCCTGCTGATAAAATCTCGTTTGGATTATAAGGTATTCCGGCAGAGTCAAGTCCGTCGAAGGTGGCCACATTAATCGTTGGTGGGTTTATCCCCATGCCGTCGTTAACCCATACCGAGAAACTGTTTTCCCAGCGGCCGGTATCGGCAAAAACACCCTTACTGTACTTTAATGGTTTTGAAAAATCATCCCAGAAAGGAAGTGTATCCGCCGGCATTTCTTTCGTCCGGCCAACATCACTTTGTGATTTATTATTGAATGGAGTAATTTTCCGCTCCAGGGGATAGCGTTGGAACTGAGCCATGCCGATATCCGCATCCAGCATGAGCAGTACAGTCAATAATCCTGAAACTATTATCTTTCCACCTTTAAGTGGATTACGCGGATAAATCAAGGCAGCAATTTAAATCGTTTTGATCTTGTGGTTTCCTGTCAATCCTGGAAAAACACGGTACATTCTTGCAAAATTTCTATAAAGGATCCGCGGGAATATCGTCCTCAATCTCCGTTCCCTCTTCACCAATCCACAAATCTACCACATCGCCAACGCGTATGGTTTCCCCGGGTGTTGGCTTCTGCTTTAAAACAACTGCATGAATCTTGTTAGTATCACCGGCCAGGATTATGTCGCCAACATTGAGATTGGAACCCAGTATGCTGAATTTCGCGTCCTCATAGGTAAACTTTAAAACGTTTGGAGCCGGCAGATTATTACTTCCTCCATCCATTACCACAAGGTCAACCACCGTTCCTTTTGGTATCAAAACACCCGGCACCACCTGGTTTCCCCCTATTTTCATTTGCTTAACCATGTTGAGAAATGGCCCGCTAACCAATTGAATCCTGCCCCGTTTTAATTCGCTCCCGCGCAATACAGCTTCGGCATTTATCAGAGAACGGTCTATCAGATCCGGCATTTTTACCGTTGGCGGATTTTTTCTGTTGATCGAAACATAAATCTTTCGGTTTTCTTTCACTTTAGAACCCGCGCCCGGGTATTGCTTTAATACCGTTAGCGGTGGGTATTCCGGTGAATAGGAAGAATCATTTACCTCATACCGAAGATCGTGATCGGCAAGAAAATCTTCGACTTTTGTAATGGCCAGGCCTTCTACGCTTGGGACGGTAATGCTCTCTCCATGATTGGTAACCCTGGGGAGGTAGAGGTAAAAATAAAAAATACAAAGGATGATGAGAATAGAAAGGGCCAGAATTAAATGAAGGATCATCCCTCCCAAAGTATAGGGGCGGGTAAAACCCATTTTGCTTAAATAAGACTTCATGATAGGGACTTTATTTTATCAAAGGTAACATAATCAGAATTTCAAAGAGGAGTTGAAATCCCTCTCAATGCGTTTGCTCCAGTCATAACGCTGTTGCGCCAGGTCAAGCAGCCGGGAAATCAGCTCAGAAAAGGGAATACCGCGTTCCTTCCACATCATGGGGAACATACTTGAATCAGTAAATCCCGGTATCGTATTAATCTCATTGATATAAATTTTTCCTTCATCAGTGAGGAACAAGTCAACTCTTGAGAAATCCTCGCAGCTAAGGGTTTTATAGGCTTTCACACAAACGTCGCGCATTTTTTGCGCAATTTTAGGATCCAGTTTGGCCGGCACATCGATTCGAACCGCATCCGGGTCGACATACTTGGCGTCGAAAGTATAGAATTCATACTTGGGGTTAATCACAATTTCACCTGGATAAGAAGCCTCAACAGGATTATTGCCTAAAATGGCGCATTCAATTTCACGCCCGGTAACAAATTCCTCCATCAATATTGCGTCGTCATAGCGAAATGAATCTTCTACCGCCTTATTAAAATCCGCTTCGTTTTTAACCTTGCTTACCCCGACGGAAGAACCCAAACTTGCTGACTTAACCATGAACGGCATACCCAGCGTTTTTTTAATGGCCTTGAAATTTATTTTATCCTTTTCGGTATAATGAAATGATACAAAATTTGTGATGGGTAAGCCAGCATCCTTTAGCAACCTCTTCGCGAT
>JAYSOP010000555.1:0-3580 GCA_043722905.1 Chryseolinea sp. | reverse complement strand
GATGTACAACTTTTTCAAAGAAGGTGGTTCCTTTGGAGCAGGCGAAATTCAAGCCTTGCTCATAGGAAATGTCGTCGCTTTTCTGGTGGCCATGGCTGCCATCAAGTCGTTTATTACTTTTCTCACCAGGCACGGTTTCAAAGTTTTTGGTTACTACCGGATAGTGGTCGGCACTATTATTCTCATCCTGTATTTTTTAGGCATCGAACTATCAGTCGTATAATGGAAACGAAGGATGATCCAGGACGTGTGATATTGATTAATAAACCTTTTCAATGGACCTCATTTGATGTTGTAAACAAATTACGAAACCGATTAAAGATTAAGAAAGTAGGTCATGCCGGAACCCTTGATCCCCTGGCCACCGGGTTATTAATCATATGTACGGGAAAGATGACCAAGCGAATCGAGGAATTTATGGGTCTGGAAAAAGAATACACCGGCAAGTTTATCCTGGGAAAGACCACACCATCACATGATCTCGAAACCGCTATCTCTGAAGGGAAGGATATTTCTGCATTAACGACTGAACACATTCAAACAGCAGCGCAGGGCCTGACAGGAATTCTTCAGCAGCTTCCGCCCATGCACTCAGCAATAAAAATCGGGGGTAAAAGAGCTTACCAGTTTGCCCGAAGAGGTGAGGAAATAGAACTGAAACACCGCGAAGTGGATGTTAAAATATTCGAAATAACGGATATCCATTTGCCGGAGGCCAGCTTCCGGATTATCTGCTCGAAAGGCACATACATCCGCAGCATTGCCCGAGATTTAGGAAATGCGCTGGGTGTTGGGGCCTATCTTTCCGAACTTTGCCGAACGAGAATCGGTACTTTTAAGCTTGAAAATGCCGTGCCCATTGACGAGGTAATCCCATGAAAATTTATCACGGTATCGATGATTTTTCACCCCTGGAATGCGCGGTTGTTACCAGCGGAACATTCGATGGTGTGCATGTGGGCCATCAGAAAATATTTTCCAGAATCCGCGAAATTGCGTCCAGAAATTCTGGAGAATCCGTGGTCATAACTTTCTGGCCACATCCAAGACTTGTCCTGCATCCGGAGGACGACAATCTGAAACTGCTGAACACTTTTGAAGAAAAAGCCGATTTATTAAAAGGCCAGGGGATTAAGCACCTTATCCGGATTCCGTTCACAAAAGAATTTTCACAGCTTACATCCGAACAATTCATCCGCGAAATTCTGGTAAAAACCATCGGCACCAGCAAACTGGTAATTGGATACGATCATCATTTTGGCAAAAACCGGGAAGGGAGTTTCGAACAGCTAAAACTAAATGCTCCCAAGTATGGGTTTGAAGTGGAAGAAATTCCCAGACAGGAAGTTGATCACGTGGCGGTAAGTTCAACGAAAATCCGCAAAGCAATAGAAGAGGGCGACATGGCAACTGCCACTCATTTTTTGGGAAAAAGTTACAGCATTACAGGCCGGGTAATAGCAGGGGATAAAATTGGCAGTACGTTGGGTTTCCCTACCGCTAATATTGAAATCGACACCCATTACAAACTGATCCCCATGGATGGCATTTACGCCGTTACCATCAGCTACGAACATCAGGTTTTTGGAGGTATGCTATATATCGGTTACCGACCAACATTACAGGGAACAAAAAGAAATATCGAAGTGAATATATTCGATTTCAATGGCGACATATACGGAGAATCATTAACCGTTCATTTTCATAGAATGCTGCGGGGTGACCAGAAATTTATCAGTCTTGAAACCCTGAAAATCCAGATGCAAAGGGATAAGGGAGATGCCTTGCAGGTACTGAAGATGTTTGTTTAGATTTACCTGAAATCAAGATAGCCATGATCAATAAAGTAGTGAAGAATGCCGAGGATGCCATCCGGGACATTCCGGAAAATGCGATATTGATGCTCGGTGGATTTGGACTTTGTGGTATACCCGAAAATTGCATCAACGCTTTGCTGAAAAAAGGGGTCAAAGGTTTAACTTTTATCTCCAACAATGCAGGAGTAGATGATTTTGGGATTGGGCGACTGTTAAAGACGCGTCAGGTAAAAAAGATGATCTCGTCTTACGTTGGGGAAAATGCTGAATTCGAACGACAGCTTTTATCGGGAGAGCTGGAAGTGGAGTTGATACCCCAGGGAACCTTAGCAGAACGCATCCGTGCTGGAGGTTCCGGAATACCCGCCTTCTTCACGCCTGCCGGATATGGAACTGAAGTTGCCGATGGAAAGGAAGTAAGAGAATTTCATGGGAAGAAATATTTATTGGAACATTGGTTGAGGGCTGATTTTTCGATCGTGAAGGCCTGGAAAGGAGATACCTCTGGCAATTTAATGTACAAGGGTACCGCACGCAACTTTAACCCGATGATGGCTGCAGCGGGAAAAATTACCATTGCAGAAGTCGAAGAACTTGTTTCTCCCGGAACGCTGGATCCCAATCATATTCACACACCCGGCATTTATGTACAGCGCATTTTTCAGGGTGCACAATATGAAAAACGGATTGAGCAAAGAACGATACAACATTAAAAAGTCGGTGTTTTTTATATGCGCATCCCAACAATGTCAAACGAGTTCAACCTATGCTAGATAAAACCGGTATTGCGAAACGAATATCACAGGAGGTTAGAGATGGCATGTACATCAATCTCGGTATTGGAATTCCGACACTTGTGGCCAACTACATCCCGCCAGCCCTGCAGGTGGTTTTGCAATCTGAAAACGGATTGTTGGGTATCGGTCCATTTCCTACAGAAAAAGAAATCGATCCTGATCTGATCAATGCCGGCAAACAAACCATCACCATGATGCATGGATCAGCCTTGTTTGATTCCGCGGAAAGTTTTGGCATGATCCGGGGTGGCCATATTGACCTCACCATACTTGGGGCGATGGAAGTTTCTGAAAATGGTGACATCGCAAACTGGAAGGTGCCGGGTAAAATGGTAAAAGGTATGGGGGGTGCAATGGACCTCGTTGCGTCCGCGAAAAACATTATCGTGGCGATGCAGCATTGCAGCAGGGAAGGCGCGTCGAAACTGCTTACAAAGTGTTCGTTACCCATAACGGGCCTGCGGTGCGTTAAAAAAATTGTCAGCGATATGGCGGTATTAAATATATTGCCACAGGGTGGCTTTCAGTTACTGGAACGTGCTCCGGGGGTTTCCGTTGAACAGATCAAAAACGCAACGCAAGGGAAGTTGATCGTGGAAGGCGAAATTCCGGAAATGGCGTTGGCTTAAATAATAAACTTACAGCGAATGAAAAAAGTGATTAAAACAACATTCGAAGAAGAGCAAAGGCAGAAAGATGAGGCCTTTCTAAAACTCACTTCGTTGCAACGTGGGGAGTGTGCCTACAGGGTACGACAAAAAATGTACAAGCCCGGCGTACAGTATTCTTTCGTGGGCCAGAAAGTAACCATCAAAAAGCTTTTGTGAATTTTTATAGTAAAGATCACTTACAATTCCTCCGTTCACTTTTGGACCATGGCGTGAAATTCATTCTTGTTGGCGGCCACGCTGCCATATATTTTAACATTCATGATCTTCTTATCAGAAACAAAGAAAGTTTACAACG
>JAYSOP010000554.1:0-3064 GCA_043722905.1 Chryseolinea sp. | reverse complement strand
AACAGGTTTATGATAAACTGGGAAAACAAGAAACACTTTATCCGGCTTCCACCTACTTCCAGTACAGTAACCTTGGAATGACTTTACTCGGAGAAGTGGTTGAAAAAATTTCCGGAAAACCCTACGACGAGTATATCACCGAAAATATTCTAAAACCATTGCGTCTTACCAACACGCTGACTTATCTACCACAACAAAAGTGGGGTAAAGAAATGGCAACGGGTTACTCCGCTCTAAAAAGAGATGGTTCGCGTGAGTTGGTACCGCTATTTGATTCAAAAGGTATAAAAGCAGCCGCAGGATATTCATCAACGGTAGGGGACCTGGCTGATTTTGCAGCCTGGCAATTCCGCTTGCTAAACAAAGGCGGCAATGAAATTCTGAAAGCATCAACGCTAAAGGAAATGCAAAGAGTCCAATGGGTTGATGCTGACTGGAAAATTAATTGGGGACTCGGCTTTGTGGTTAACCAGCAACACGGAAAAACATTGGTTGGCCATTCAGGCTTTTGCCCTGGGTACAGGACCACCATAATGATGGACACTGAAGAAAAATTTGCCTACATCGTTTTGATAAACACCATGGACAATCCCTGGAAATATGCCACCCAGATACGGAACATTATATTAAAAGGTCAAATTGAAAAATCCGTAAAGCCCCGCAATGTAAACCTGCAGGATTATCACGGGATTTATAATGCACAACCATGGGGCTCAGAGAAAAAAGTGATTTCGTGGTATGGACACCTTGCCATTTTGAATTTGCCCTCCGAAAAACCCCTTGAAGATATGGTTTTGTTACAACATGTGAAGGGGGATGTCTTCCGGAGGATCAGAAAGGAAGAAACCCTGGGTGAAGAATTTATTTTTGAAAGAGATAAAACAAGTGGAAAAGTAATTCGCATGTGGGACCACAGCAATTTTTCGTTGAAACTAAAGTAGTGAGGTTAGTCGTTTGCTGACCCTGTCTGCAATGCAAACCATTTCTTAATACAAGCTTATGAGGAAATATTTAGAAGAATAATATATTATCGAAGGATAGACAAATCCACTTTCAGAGAGTTAAGGACTTTCGGAAAGTTTTTCCAAGGTAGAATCGTCAAACAACACCCGAAGTTTTGATAGACTAAGTTTATGCTGAGCCAGACCAAAAGACCGGATGTCAACTTCACGAAAGTCCTAACTTTCGCGAAGTTTTTTCGATGACTGATTGCTGAAGAAAGAGCGATTCAGGGTGTTTGCTAGGAATAATCCTCTATATTTTCGTATATTAATTAATGGTATCCTTTGAAAAAGTGACATTTTTTTTGAAAATAATGCTACTGATTTCTTGTTCAGCAGCGATCCCATGCCGTTCCCAACATTCACCGGCTGTTTTCGTGGGCAGCACTCCCTGTGACAGTTTGATTAAATCCTCCCTCCCGATACCTCGCGATGCAGGCTGTGATTTCATTAAATGGGAACTTTCAATGAGTGAAAGTAAAGAGGTGGAAAATGATTTTCAGTTGTTCGTTCTGTTCGGGATATCCCAGCCCAACACTAACGGATTTGTCGACGGGGGAAAACAAATTCGAGTAGCAGGAAAATACCTGACTCAAAACATTACCCAACAGAACGGAAATGCCCGAATTTTTGAATTGACCTCGTCAAAGTTTCAATCACCGCTATTGCTGGTCGAAATGGACAAAAATATACTCCATTTTCTGGCACCGGATAGAAGCTTCATAGTCGGTAATGGAGGATTTAGTTATCTTTTAAATAAAGTCAGACTATGATGGTTAGCACATCCTCATACATCACGCGCCACAACATTTTTATTTTTGTGATAGCATCTGTCGTACTGTTAGCGACATCCGGATCATCTTGGAAGTCCGCCGATAGACAACTTCTCGGAATGTTTGATGGAAGAACTCCCTGTCAGGAACTGGCGCAGTATCTGGAGGAACCCGTCACTTCAGAATGTATCAAAATCAAATGGAGGTTGTTCCTGTATCTTCATCCTAATTCCCAGAACAGCGGCACTTATGAACTGTTGGGATTTGTGTATAAAAAAAATAATCCAAGGCTCGGAACGTGGCATGCAATTGAGGGAACCAAAACAAATCCTGACGCCATAGTTTATCAACTGGACTATGAGGGTAAAAAACCAATTCTTCTCCAAAAAGGAGGTGAAAATATTCTTTTTTTCCTGGATGATGAAAAAAGTATCATGGTGGGGAACCGGGATTTTAGCTTTGCATTGAATAGGGTGCCCCGAAAAGAATAATTGTAGTCTCGTCTGAGTCGACGAGCCGAATCATAAATTACCATTCCGACGAGTTTAAAAATACATCAGGCATCTTCTCGAAACCGCCAACCTATTAATGGTCACCAGAAGAGTTTAGATAACCGGTAAACGAGAAGCGGATGTATGATAATTTTAACTTCGAGATAATATTAATATTCATGAATATTGCCGGAATAAAACTATTTCAAATTATGATCACATGGATTTGACCCGGAATAAAGCCCACCTATTCATATTATTTTTCATCGCCTTGTCATTCTCATTCAAGGCTGCTTGCGGGCAAGAAGCAGCCATTATTGATTCCCGGCATTATAGCGATGTCTTCGGTGAAATGAGGAACTATCGCATATTTCTTCCGCCCGGCTATTTTGACAATCCCCAAAAAAGATATCCTGTGATTTATTTTTTACACGGTTGGTCACAGCGATATTTTGGCGCCAGTAACCCGTATGCGGATTACGATAAGGGCGACGAAAACAATGGAGACAACATTTCACATTTTGTGTCCAACCATGAGGTAATCGTCGTGAAGGCTGATGGATATAACAGGAGCGCAGAAGAAGAATATTATGTCCGTCCCTATAATGTGAGTCCTGTAGAAACCTACAGACAGTTTCCCATATATTTTCCTGAACTCGTTGATCATATCGATTCGCACTATAGCACCCTGGCCGATCGTGGACACCGTGGCATCTCAGGTCTTTCAATGGGTGGATTCATGACCTTCTGGATTGGAGGCAAATACCCTCATTTACTTTCCGCTGCAGGAAATTTTTGC
>JAYSOP010000553.1:0-10272 GCA_043722905.1 Chryseolinea sp. | reverse complement strand
CGGATTTCGATCGATCCTCTGTCAAAACGCGGAATGGCGCCGCGGGAATTTACCCAAATAGGATTCAACGCCTGCCCCGGATCGTACGGAGCAATATCAGATTTTATCTTTTCATAAATGGTATTGAGGTAATTTCGTTTTGAAAAAACTGCTTCTGGTATAACCTTACCCGTGATGGATGGAATTTTAGCCTGGTTTGTTTTGTAATATTTCAATCGTGTATCAAGCATACCAGTCAACTTCCCATCAAGAATGGGCGAGCTGGCACACAACGCGGGCAGAAGTGGTAACACTAACCGTACGGCTGCATGCAATTTCGCGAACTCCTCATCATCATAAAACGGAAGGTTCAGATGGGTGCTTTGCAGGTTAGACCATCCATGACCCCGGCAATCAAATATTTTATTGTAGATGTCATATACCTCGTTGTTTTCATGAGGCCATATTTTAGTTTCCGTTGTCGGATCCATAAACGGGTGGGCGGCTGACGGCATCAGCATGGTGTTGGACCCTGCCAGAATAGAATTAATGTGTCTGACATTTTCGGCGAAGGCATTTTCCAAACCATTGAAGTTATTTTCGGGTTTGGTAGATTTTAGCTCCACAACATGCAATACCAGTTCATTGGACCAGGTGACCATTCCATTTTCAAAATCACTCTGAAAAGCACCCGTTTCATGTTTGATCAATTCGTCAGTGATAGGGCTTACTTTCAGGGTTTCACAGTCTACAAGCATGTACTCCAGTTCTATACCATAGCCCTGGAATAAATGAAGGCGTGGGGGTTGCTGCATCATTTATCGGATTTGATCTTACTCAAAAATACATCCATGATTGTAGAATACAATTTATCCTTGAGGATTTTATCTTCCGTACCTGACTCGATGTTTGGGTTATCATTGATTTCGATGACATAAAACTTACCATCCACTTCTTTCATATCAACCCCATAAAGGCTTTTGCCGATCAGGGATGTTGCTTTGAGCGCAGTTTTTAACAAACCCGAGGGCGCCTGATCCGCGGCAATGGTTTCCACATCACCATCCTTATTGTTTTTAGAATTCCAGTTCACAATCTGCCAGTGCTCAGAGGCCATAAAGTATTTACACACATAAAGCACCTGGCCGTCAATTATACCCACCCTCCAGTCAAAAGGGGTTGGAAGAAACTCCTGAGCAATCAGCAACTCGGATTTCTGGAACATGGTGGAGCAGGTCTGCTTAAACTCTTCGGCGTTGTTGATTTTATGAACACCTTTACTGAAAGCGCCATCCGGTTCCTTGAGAATAAAAGGGAACCCCAGTTTCTCCGGCAGGTTTTTATAATTATCCTTGCCGATCACATGGGATTTAGGCGTCAGAATTTTATTGGCGTTCAGCAACTCATTGAGGTATACCTTATTGGTACATTTCAGGATGGATTCGGGGTCATCCATAACAATCAGTCCCAAAGATTGCGCTTTCTTTGCAAACCGGAAAGTATGGTGATTGACGTAGGTTGTTTCACGGATAAACAAAGCATCGTATTGAATTAACTCCCCAAAATCATTTTTAGTGATGAGCTCAACGTTGAATCCTGCCTGATCTCCCGCCTTGATAAATTTTTGAATTGCCTTTTCATCAGAGGGAGGGTTTTTATCGTCCGGATTGATCAGTATGGCCAGGTCATACTTCTTTTTATCCGGCTTAACATCACGCTTTCGTTCCAGGTAGCTTTCAGCGGCATCGTGAAGCAACGTCCTGTCTTCCTGTGGAACTTCACCTAAGCTTAAGGGCTTAATACTTTGCAGTACCCATTTACTTTTCTTGGAGAACGTAGCGCTCAGAGAAGGTGCCTGTATATATTGGAATAATTGCTTGGCCAGTTTGTTAAGCGTTTCATCCCGTGTAATGCCAAAATAAATATCAAACTCAACCTTGTCTGATTTTTCATTTTTGAAGGAAGTCTGAATCAGGTCATCAAAATCCTGGGAATCTTCCCGTAGTATTGAAGGAAAACGCAGATCCTGTATAGTACTGATCCCGGGTAATACTTTGTGTTTGCGAGCCTCCGCCAACAGCGATACATAGTAACCCAGGCTTTGATATTGGTAGGACTTGCACAGGTTAATAACCTTAAGCCCTTTCGTTTGCTGATAAATTTCAGCCGTGATATACTTGGCCGGAGTTACCACCTCGACCTCCTCAAGGGTGAATTTCCAATGATCAGGATTTTCTACAATAATTAATTTTTGCATGAGGCTAAAGCCGATATGAGTCCCGTTTCCAAAATCATTGATTTAAATTTTTTTAGGTTCAATTATTAATAAGTTAGCATCGTACGTTAAAATCCCCAGCATGATACTGTTGATAAGACGGGTAAATCCGACCGTGTATACCTGGCCTTTACCCAAAGGGTTTGGTTCAACCGGGTCAGCCAGATAAACACAATTTTTTTCCTCGTCGTATCCTGTGATCACCACGAAATGTCCGGCGGGTTCCCCCTTTATACTGTCGTAAATATCATACTGTGGTATCTCCCTTGCTGTGCTGTATAAATAGGTTGCACTTAACCCTGTAAGAATAGGAATATTGCGCTTAAGGTAACCTTTGATGAGATCTTCGTCAAGCTCACCATAGTGCAGTTTGCCCCCTGATTCCAGAAACTTGATGTATGCCTGCGATGCAAAATTGAGTTTTCTTCTTTTACTCTTGAACTCCATCTGTTCTTTCAGGAACTGAACAATTTTTTTTGAAGGGTGCTTAAACCAGGTGGGATCGAATACATTCAGGTTGTAGGTATAGATATGGGCCCTGTACCCGCGTTTTAAGGCGTGATTGCCTAGTATCACGGCCATCGTTCCTCCGTTTCTTAGTTGCTTTACTTCTTTGATCACCTCTTTAAGGGGCACTTCGTCCTGGTAAAATGTATACAGGGCATGCAGGCAGGTCGGTCCGCAGGTGACGTCGTCAGGCTGTGCCTGAATATCAAAAGCCAAATGAATTTCTTTGCGCATTAAAAGTTCAGCAGCTTCGTGATGAATAAATCAAAAACTTCAACAAGGATCAGTAAAATAATGATAAATTCCAGCATGTTGCTTTCGCGTTGATGGATTATCTCGCGGAATACGGTAACGTTATTCTCAATGATGCGAAGTGTGTACTCTATCTCGCTAAAACGGACTTTCAGGTCAAAGTGCTTCATCAGTCCCTGGTGAAGTTTATCCAGATACTCATCTTCCCACGTTAGATCGGGCGCATCAAAAATATAAATATTTTCAGCAATATCATTTTGGGTATTAAGCGCCTTTCCCAGGAACCGGTGCATTTTATTTCGGCTCACCTTGAGCTTGCCTGTCAGCTCCAGCTGATTGGAAAATCCTTTCACTTGTGTTAGCAGATTTTCGCTGATACTGTGGTAATAATCCAGGGCCACTGACTGGGCGAGGTTTAACATGGCAACGCGCATCACTTTTTCATCCATTTTACCTACAATCGCTTCAGCAAAATTAAAAAATGTTCCTTTGCTGGGATCGACGCGAATTTGAAATTCATCCCGTAACCAGGTTGGAACTTCATCCTTCATATAGGGGGTTACTGTTTTAATTCCGTACTTCATTTCCTCCTCTTTATACCCGGAAAAAACAATGACCCCATAATTACAGTAATACTGGTACTTGCCACTGAATCCGTAAAATAACTCCGAAGACGAATCTGCAAGCGGTTTAATATCCAGAAAGGATTTGATCCCTTTTATATCGATCTGATTGGAAACCAGAAATGCGTGTAGTTTAACAGTTTCTTCCATGAGGCAACAATTATTAAAGATAAATTTAATTAACGGGTCGACAATTTCAGTTTCATCGAAATTCTGGATATTGGGGTTCAAATAACACGAAATCATGAGAAAGATTACACCCTCCCTGGTGCTTTTGTTAACCCTCACCTGCCAGTGTTTTGGATGGGGACCCACTGGTCACCGGGTGACAGGGTCAATCGCTTCCAGATATTTGAATAAAAAAGCTCATAAAGCTGTTGAAAGAATTCTCGGAGGGCAGTCAATCGCGATGGCCAGTACGTGGATGGACGAAGTGAGATCCGACTCAACATTTAATTTCATGACTGACTGGCACTGGGTTACTATTCCGAAAGGCCAGTCATATGAACAGACAGATAAAAATCCCAGCGGCGATATTATTCAAACGCTTGAACGGATTATCAGAGAATTAAAAACAAACAAGTTATCAGCTCCTCAACAGCTTCAGCATCTTCGAATCCTCATTCATCTGATCGGTGATATCCATCAACCCTTGCACGTCGGGGCATTATCTGATAAAGGTGGTAATGATGTGAAGGTAATGTGGTTTCAGACCAATAGTAACCTTCACCGTCTTTGGGACAGCGATATGATTGATGATACCCGCCTAAGCTATACAGAGCTGGCGCAATCCCTCAATAAACCGAGTGAAGAAGACTGCCACCGTTGGAACAAATCACCGATTTCAGAATGGGCGAGAGAAAGTCAGTCCTATCAGGAAAGCTTATACCAATTTGGCAATGGCAGATTGGGATACCGGTACGCCTATGTGCAATATCCTGTTGTGCGACACCGCTTGTTACAGGCGGGCGTCAGACTTGCCGGAGTATTAAATGATATTTACGGTTGAATAATTCTTAGCTAAAAGTAATGGCTAAAAACTACTGAAATAACATCGGCTATGTGTATACTTAATGGGCTTTATCGTTTTCATAAATTTCCAGAAATAAAATCCAACTCAAATTATTAATTTCAAAAATGATGCAACCTTTTAGATCCATTTTTCTTATTTTCATTTTTGCAACCTGTTACACGGCTCAATCCCAGGAATTAACTTACGCTGAACAACTGGGATTTCCCAAAGGCGCAAAAGTCATTATACTTCACATTGACGATATTGGCATGTCATGGGATTCTAATCAGGGCGCCATTCAGGCAATGGAAAAAGGCGTAGCTAATTCATTAAGTATCATGATGCCTTGCCCATGGGTGCCAGGGTTCATCCACTATCTAAAGGATCATCCCGGCATAGACGCGGGACTTCATCTGACCTTAACTTCTGAATGGAAAGACTACCGCTGGGGACCACTCTCAGGCCAGCCATCAGTACCAGGCCTTGTTGACCCTGAGGGTGCGCTGTGGCAATCCGTTGAGCAGGTTGCAAAAAATGCGTCTGCGGATGAAGTGGAGACTGAAATTCGTGCGCAGTTGAAAAGGGCTCGCGATATGGGCTTTGAACCGACACACCTTGACTCCCATATGGGGACATTGTTTGCCACCCCGGCTTTTTTGGAGCGATATATTAAAGTGGGCATTGAAAATAAGATTCCAGTGATGTTTCCCGGCGGCCACAATACCATGCTTAGGAAACAAAGAGATGTTACACCTGCCATGGAAACGCAGTTGAAAACCACGGCAAAAATAATTTGGAATGCAGGCCTGCCCGTGCTAGACGACCTTCACAATGTCAGTTATGATTTTGACTATCCGAAAGGGGACAATATTTCTGACAAAGACCTCCAGTCCTTTGCAACATCCCGATACATGGAAACGATCAGGGAATTGAAACCGGGACTTTCCATGGTGATCATGCACTGCACAGCGCCCAGTGAGATTTTTAAATACATTGCCAACTCAGGCAGGATACGGGAAGCAGACCTGCTGGCCATGATGGATCCGGCTTTTAAAAAATTCTTAAAGGATGAAAAAATTATCCTGACCACCTGGCGGGAAATCCAGAAGCGAAGGTCGGCCAAGCAATAAGCTTAGGTGATTGTGAACCAGGGAAACAAAACGCAACCAGAATAGGGTTGTCTTTTGCTGTTAATTTTCTTTTGTGGAAGATGCTGATGCACGCCTGTAGATATACTGGAGATTCTTATTGTTGGAATCTTCAACCGGCGACAGAATCATGCTTCCTGATTTGAAAGAAACATTCCATTCCTGAGGTGTTTGATTTGTCTCGCTTTCAAAATACAAATTTTTAAGTTGTTCATTCATCCGGTAAGCACCGCTATCGGACTTCTCATTGCCAGACCGCATAACATATCTTGCTTCATCCGTGAATACCAGCATCTGATCTGAACCGCCCTGGGCATCGGTTACGTTTTCATCTCCACTGATGATCCTGTCAATTTTCCATTCCCCAACAATGGACTCAATCATTTTCTCAGGAGACTCCTGTTCTGTAGGAACCTGGGTATCATTAGCTTCATTTACGGTCTTTTCATTCTGACAGGAAATTTGAAGCGTCAGTAAGGCAATCGTGCAAACATTCAATACGGTTTTTTTCATAATCGATTTTCGCAGAAGGTAAAAACAGCATGCCTTTAACAACGGGTATAGGGATATAAGGATATAAGGATATGAGGGTATAAGGGTTAGTCGGTGGTAATCACAGGCGTGATCTGTCGGTCACACGAAATGTCCAATTTAATACTCACTTAAACCGGACGCTTAAACGGCATAAGTATTTTGCAAATTTTAGAAACCTAAAATTATCATGGCTATCCAAATACAACCTCAGAAATTGAACATTGCGAATAAAGAGCTGCTGCAGAAATTAATTGATTGTGCGTTAACCTGTGAAGAGTGCGAAGCGGCCTGTCTGAACGAAGAAAATATTACACTGCTGGCAAGGTGCATTGAGCTGGACCGCGATTGCGCCGACATTTGTTTACAGGCATCGCGATTAGTTCAACGGGATTCTGAAATTATAGAAGAATACTTATCCGTGTGCGAACAAATCTGCAGGATGTGTGCTGAGGAGTGTAACAAGCACAACCATGATCATTGTAAAATTTGTGCTGAGGTTTGCCTCGCCTGCGCGGACGCCTGCCATGCATTAGTTGCCGGCTAACCTGAATTCATTGGGATGCTGGACGCGATTGGTGTCCCAATTTTTTTCTTGATTATTTTCCTGTAAGAATATCTACGATCGGTTGGTCGGGCCTAATGTCACCGTCAACAATTCCGAATGAGCCAGCTTTGTAATTCCAGTTGGCATAGGCAACGTCGTGTTTTTCAAATATGGCCACCATGTCATTATACCAGGCTTGCTTTGCTTTTACCGGTGTCTTTTCAATGACACCGAATTCACCGCAATACAATGGCAGCCCAAGGCTATCCGCCAGGTGAAAGGGTTTGGCCATCATTTTCTCGAGCGTATCCCGGTTGTAAACGCGTTTTTCATCCGACAAAGATCCGTTGACCACGATCTGCCCCGGGTAATCAATTTGTCCTTGAAAATCTTTCAATTTTGTCCACGAAGCCTGGTAATGCGTCAGGTGAAATGGCTCGTAAAAGTGAAAACTCAGGATAATGTTCCGGTCATTGGCAGGAATTTTAAGTTGGTCGAAGGTATTGGCAGATTGCCAACGGTTAGAACCGATTACCAAAACACGCTGTGGCTCCCAGCTTCGTATGGAATCTGCCACTCGCGTCAGCAATTGATTCCATTGTTCCGGGTCATCGGCAACAGGTTCATTCATGAATTCATACGCCAGCATTCCGTTCGGCCACTCCTTTACAGCCCCTGAGAGATCTTTCCACAATTGAATGAATTTATCCTGTTCTTCAGGTTTGGTCCATAAAGGTTTTTCATCTGCATTAAAATGATGGGAACGTAAAATATGAAGATCAAGAACAATCCTTAAGCCAGCATCATTGCACCATGTGAGACATTCCGTTAGTAGTTTAAATGCGTCGTCGTTTCTTTTCCCGTTTTCATCCCACATTTGTTCCTCATCTATGGGAAGCCGAAGGTGATCAAAGCCTGCAGAATCAATATAGGCAATGTCTTTCTCTGTGAAGAATGCAGCACGTTCTTCCCCTCTGCGATCACTTTGCGAGAGCCAGTGGGCAATGTTGGTGCCCCGCTTTATATTAAACGCACCAAAATCATTTTGTTCCACTATAGATTTTCTTTCCTCGCACGCCGTCATTATCAACATGAAGAAAAGCGATATTAAACTGCAATATTTCATATACCCAATAGCTTGATTATCCGAAGGTAAAAAGTTTTCCAAACAAAGAAATGGATTTTATGTTAACGGTACAGGATAGTTAATTCATCACCAAACAAGTATACTCATTCATTAAAAAATTGGATATTTGTTCATTCACTAATTTAATCCGATGAAAACACTTCAGGCTTTCATTTTTTCTCTTATCCTATTATTCATCTGTGGATGTGCCTCTCAGAGGCGTTTGAACTCATTCTTCTTTATCCAAATGGCGGATACCCAATTCGGTTTTTTCACCGACAATCAGGACTTTAAAAAGGAAACCATAAACTTTGAAAGAGCCATAGCGGAAGCTAACAGGCTTCGTCCCGCGTTTGTTGTGGTGTGTGGTGACCTTGTCAACAAGGCGGGAGATACCGATCAGATCGCTGAATACAAAAGAATTGCAGCCACACTTAACCCAGCCATAAAACTCTATAATGTTGCGGGCAATCATGATGTTGAGAACGTTCCAACTACGAAGAGTTTAACGGACTACAGAAAGCATTTCGGAAAAGATTATTTTACGTTTCAATCCGGAAATTTATTAGGGATTGTACTGAACTCATCTTTGATGAAGGCGCCAGACAGTGCACGGGTAGCCGCAAGGGATCAGGAATTGTGGCTTACCTCGACCCTCGAGCAAGCCCGGACTTCTAAGCGGAAACCTATTGTAATTTTCCAGCATCATTCGTTATTTCTGACCGAGCCCGGGGAAGAGGGCCAATACTTTAATTTTCCCATGGAAAAAAGAAAGGCTTATCTGGAGAAGTTCCAAAAATCTGGTGTTCAATACATATTTGCGGGGCATTATCATCGGAATGCATTGGGAAAAGCCGGTGATCTGGAAATGGTTACTACCGGGCCGGTAGGCAAGCCGTTAGGGGTCGATCCCTCCGGATTCAGGATAATCATTGTAAAGGGAGATGTGCTCAAACATAGCTATCATAGCCTTGATTCGATTCCGAAGGTTATTCATGTTAATCCGTAATAATCAAAAAGATTCCCTGAGGCAGGGAATCTTTAGTCAAATCAAAAAAACCAAAACGTTTACCGCGGATCTGTCGGAATACCTGGAAAGTTCAGTTTTTTAGTACTTGTACTTTTTTCTGTGATCTTTCGCTTCCTTCGTTATTTTACCCCACTGCTTTCCGAGTCGCTTTTTTTCTTCCGCACTGATTTCAAAACGTCTTTGCTCCTTCATCAGTTTAATAAAACTTTCATAGAGCTGCGCGTCAAGGGCGCCGGAATGCAGGGCTTCAATTACACCACATCCCATTTCGTTGATATGCTTGCAATCACTAAAGCGACATCCTGAAACAAACTGCTGTAATCCAGGGAACATGTTTTCTGATGGTTGTCCGTCCTCAAAAGTTAAACCGAATTCCCGCATGCCGGGAGTATCTATGATCAGACTTCCGTTGGACAATAGAAACAGGTCACGGGAGGTGGTGGTATGTTTGCCCTTGCTCGTTGAATCACTTGTTCGCGAGGTTTTCTGCGCCTCAGAATTCATTAAAACATTGAGTAACGAACTCTTTCCCACACCGGATGATCCAATAAGGATATAGGTTTTTTCCCTTTCGAAAATTTGCTTTTGCAATTCATTGATTCCCAACCCGGTTAAGGTGCTGCACAAATAGATTTCGCAATGATGTTTTAAACGCATCACTTCACCTTTGAAGTGATCAGGCTCATTGACCAGATCTGCCTTATTGAGGATCACCACGGGTCTGATATGACAGGCCGCGAGCTGGACAAGATATCGGTCAAGGCGCATCAAATTAAAATCATGATCCAGACCCTGCACGATAATGGCACAATCGATATTGACGGCCAGTACTTGTCGTCCGGTTTGTTTTCCAGGAATTTTTCGGCACAATTCGTTGATGCGAGGCAAAACTTCGATGAGATATCCCATGGACTCATAATCTTTATATAGAACCCAGTCTCCCACTTTCGGAAGCTCTTCGACCTCTGTCCCGTACATGAGTTTGCCCGAAAGTTCGGTTTCGATTTCTCCCTGTTCACAGATCAGGACATATTTGAATCCTTTGATTGAGATTACCCGCCCCACACGAAGTTCGGGGTTGGTATTTTCTTTCAACATTTGAGGGAGGAAATTATTCCAGCCGTAATTATTTAGTATACTCATTTAGATGTAAAAGTTAAGATGGATGAATTGCCGTTACACAAAACAGTGACGGGCAATTATCGTTTCAGATAATTGAAAAGGAATGATGGGTGCTGCAGG
>JAYSOP010000552.1:0-3113 GCA_043722905.1 Chryseolinea sp. | reverse complement strand
TATGAAAAAATTACTATGCCTGACCTTCCTTGTATTGCCATTTCTTCTGGCGCAATCACAGAAACTGCCTGTTAATTTCCACCTAACCAAATTGAAGAATGGTCTCGAAGTGCTCGTTATTGAAGATAAGACGGTGCCCTTGATCACGATAGAAATTTGCGTGAAAAATGGTTCCTATACCGAGGATGCCGAGTACAATGGATTGTCACATTTATACGAGCACATGTTTTTTAAAGCCAATAAAGACATGCCATCCCAGGAAGATTTTTTAAATCGTGGAAGTGAATTAGGGATGCAGTGGAATGGTACCACATCCAATGAAAGGGTAAATTATTTCTTTACGCTGAATAAGAAGTTTTTAAAGGAAGGACTCGATTTTATGAACTCCGCCATCCGGTATCCTTTATTTGACGAAGCGGAAATGAAACGCGAAAATCCAGTGGTAGATGGGGAGTTCCAACGCGCGGAATCGGATCCTACATTCTGGTTATACAATGATCTTCAAAGAAAGTTATGGGGGGAGCATTACAGTCGGAAAAATCCTATCGGCGATCACAATATTATTCTTACCGCCACCACCGAGAAAATGAAAACAATTCAAAGGAAATATTACCATCCCAATAATTCAATACTGGTGATAGCGGGTGATGCGGACCATCAGGAAGTATTTAGAAATGCGACCGCGGTTTTCGAAAGCTGGCAGGCCTCAGACTTTGATCCTTTCGTGATGTACCCGATACCAGAATTCAAACCCCTGTCAAAATCGGAAACTTTTTTTACTGAAAATCCCAATGCCCAAAACAACATCATGATGGCGGGATGGCACGGGCCGGATACGCGCAATGATTTGCCCGCAACTTACGCGGCAGATATTTTTTCATTTATCCTCAAACAAAAATCATCGAAATTCCAGCAGGAGTTGGTCGATTCCGGGCTGGCATTTTTTGCAGACTTAAGTTATTTCACCAATAAATACACCGGGCCAATTAACCTGGTCGTGGTACCTAATCCGCAAAAGTTAAATGAACTCATTGTGAAATTGGAGGAACAAATTAATGCGTGGGATAGTGACGACTATTTTACTGACGAACAGTTGCAAACTGCTAAAACATTAATGGAGATCGATGACGCGAAGGGCCGTGAAAAAACTTCTGCTTTTATTCATACGGTAACTTTCTGGTGGGCCTCAGCTTCGATTGATTATTACACATCGTATGTGGATAATCTTAAAAAAGTTACCCGCGAGGATATCCAAAAGTATGTGCGGACCTACATCAAAGGTCGGCCGCGGATCACAGGGTTTCTTACTACGAAAGAGGGACGTCCTGCCCTCGAAGCTTCTCTTACTTCAAGCCCTAAATAACCAGCATCATGAAAAATTTAATCAGACCTGTATTTCTTCTCGCTTTTACCATTGGGATGATGAGCGCTACTACTTTAGTAGAAGAAGTCGCAACGAAAGAATTTATGGCCGGAGGCATCAAAGTAATTTATAAACCTTCTATAAAGGAAATTATCAGCGTGAGGCTTTTTATCAAAGGAGGTACCGCCAATTATATCAAGCCGCAGGAAGGGATTGAATCCCTGGCATTGACGGTGGCCACTGAAGGAGGTACAAAATCGCTATCGATGTCAGACTTTGGCACTGCGCTGGAAAAAATAGGAACCACAGTCGGTTCATCTTCTGACTATGATTACAGTGAGATTAACCTTTCGTGTATTAAAGTTTTCTGGGATGAATCCTGGAAACTGTATGCCGATGGAATCGTTAATCCCCGTTTTGAAAAACAAAGTTTTGAACTGATCAAAGGAAAGTTGCATGCTTCAGCCAAAGAACAACAGTCCAATCCGGATGTTCACGTGGGGATCAGAAGTATGGAAGTCGCTTATCCAGAAAAGAATTATTCAAAAATTCCCGATGGCACGGCAACAAGCCTTGAAAAGCTCACGCTTGAGGATGTCAAAAAGCATTATGCAAAAATTGTAGGCAAAGGAAATGTTTTTTTAGTGGTTGTGGGAAATGTCACAGAAGCTGACCTGAAAAATAAAATCGAGTCGACACTCGGCAAACTGGGGTCTGTAAAATCAGCGCCGAAAGAAACCCGCGGTATCATTCAACCCGGCGTTACCATTGAGAACAGGGATATTGCGACAAACTACATTACGGGGAGTATGAGCGTCCCTTCTATAAACGAAAAAGATGCTCCAGCTTTCAGGCTGGCAACCTCGATCATGAACGACCGGTTTTTCCTTGAATTGCGAAGCAAACGCAGCCTCACTTATGCGCCAGCCGTTTTTTATTCGGGAAATCTTGTCAATAGCCCTAAGACTGTTTTCTATGCTTCCAGCACTGATCCCAAACAGACCCTGCAAGTAATGATGGAAGAAATTAATGTGGTGAAGAATCAGGGCTTTAAGGAAAAGGAATTGCTGAATAAGAAAGCCAAATTTCTGACAAATCATTACAGCAGGTTGGAAACGAACGATGCGCAAACAATGTCATTGGGCATTTCCGAACTTGCGGGTAACTGGAAAGACGCGGAAAATTTCATGGCTGCAGTAGATCAGGTTACCATTCAGGATCTCAATGCAGCATTTAAAAAATACTCCAACAATATAAACTGGATGTATCTGGGTAAGGAGTCAGCGGTGAGTAAAGAAGATTTTAAGCAACCTCAGGTATTACCTGGGGGCGATAAAATTGCACCAAAAAAATAATTTTAGTTTTACTGACAACATTGTGACGGAGAAGGTTTGCTTAGGCGAACCTTTTTCATTTCAACACTTTAGTGAATGCTAAAGGACGCGTTGGAGGCGACCTCCTGTACATTACTCAGCTGATGGTTGTTCATCTGAAAGGTTTCTGCGAGTAATTCATAGGACCGAAGCCGCTCCTGAAAGGAATCGGCGAAGGTTGCCACGACTATTTCATTGACATCAAATTCACTTGAAAGTGCAAGGATTTGTTTTTTAACTGTATCCGGAGTACCTGTTATCATCCGTCGCCTGTTGTATTGAACATGTCTCAGTTCATCACTTGAATATTGATAAGCCCGAATCGATTCGAAGGAGGGCGCTTCATCCATTTGGCCTTTTGAAATACTCAACAAACG
>JAYSOP010000551.1:0-4160 GCA_043722905.1 Chryseolinea sp. | reverse complement strand
TTTGCCAGGGGGTAAATAGATTTGGAAATAAACTGTGGAGATTATCCCTTCCATGCATAACGATATAAAGGCTCTCGTCCACAGGATTCCAATCCATCGCAACAACGCTGCGGATACCAGTCGCAATCTCGACACCATCTTTTTGTGTCAGTCCTGTTCTTCCGGCATCGAATTTCCATACACCTCCATGAAGCTTCAGTTCAGGGCATGGATCGATTCCCTGGCCACCAGGGGCACCGTTAGGCGTTTGGGCTATTTCCTGGCATGCATTTGAAGGAGCGCCAAACGGGATGTACATGTTTCCCCTGCTATCAAAGGACGCAGGTTTAGTAATGTGCCAATGAATGCCATGTTCATGGTCATCCGTAAAAACAATTTCTGTCTCACCCTCCGGAATTAATTTTCCGGGTGTCAATTTATTTCGATAGATCACTGTTGCAGAGCTGAAGTACAGATAGCCATCATGGATCATCATTCCCGTTCCATAAGATGTCCGTTTGGAATCCATTCCTCCAAAATTAATCATGACATCCGCTTTTCCGTCATGGGTGGTATCTCTCAGGGCAATATTTCCTCCTCCCTTATTATCGGTAGAACTTAGCTTGACATAAATATCCCCGTTGCTGTTTACCGCCAGATGCCGTGCTCGTCCCGTACTATCGGCAACGACCAACGCTTCAAATTGATCCGGAAGAAATAGCCCCCCGTTAGCCGCATCACCTTTGGGTAATTCAGGAGGTGTCTGGCAGCTCATCAGCAGGACGCCAAGGATCACAGTCGGCCAATTCATTTTAATACGGGAAATACAGATCGAAAAGATCTGATGCGAATGCATTTTTAGCAAAGCCATTTGTTATAACAGTTCAGTATCAGCTTTTATTCGGCAGAATCAAACTTTAAACAAACGGGTTTATCCACTAAAATTTTTTCACCCGTAGAAGAAAGCAGGCCCGTTTTCTGATCGCGTTTAAAAATGACCACATCGTTGGCGTTTTGATTGGCCACTAATAAAAAATTTCCTGTGGGATCGATGACAAAATTTCTCGGCGTGTTAATAAACTCAGCCTGACGACCCACATAAGTTAATTTACCATCTTTTCCAATGCCATAAATCACCACTTCATTAGCTTCTCCACGATTTGATCCATACAGAAATTTTCCATCAGGAGAAATATGAATATCTGCGGCGCCTACCTTTCCGCCAAATCCTGGTGCGAGCATGGTAATGGACTGTTTCTCTTCCAGTTTACCATTGTTGTAGTCAAAGGCGGCAATAGCCCCTTCCATTTCCAGAATGAGATAGGCAAATTTTCCATTTGGGTGAAAAGTTAAATGCCTTGGTCCGGTTCCAGGTTTCACGGTTGCAAAAGCAGGACTGGCAGGTGTCAATGGTTGAGGTTTAGCGGGATCAAAACGATATACATTCACTTTATCAGTTCCTAAATCAGGTGTCAAAAGATAGCGGTTATCCGGAGAAAGCACTACGGAGTGCACATGCGGCTTATCCTGCCGGGATTTATTAACGCTACTGCCCTCATGCTTTATGGTTTGCGCATCCGCGTTTAATGACCCGTCCTTATCGATCCGTATGGCCGACAAACTACCATCCCCATAATTACCGGCAAATACAAATCGTTTCTTATCATCAATGGAAACATAACAAGGTCCATTGCCTCCCGAACTCACACTGTTCAGAAAAGTAAGTTTTCCGGATTTTGCGTCAAATGAAAAAGCGCTGATCGTACTCTTTCCCTGACCCGCTTCGCTAACGGAATACACATTCTTCTTATCATCGCTGATGGCCAGATAAGAAGGATTTGTAACGTCGACAAATTTTGATTTTTCATTAAATTTTCCCGTTTCAGTGTTAAAACTAAAAACATGGATCCCGTTGCTTTTATTCTCATTGGTATAGGTGCCGATGATGAGGTTATAGGTTTTTTCCTGGTTGGTCTGTGCCATAGCTAAACAACAATTCATTAAGGTGATAAGCAAAATGCTGATTTTCATATTCATTTGTTTTTGATTCAATCGTTCATATTAATTTCCATTACTCCGGACTTTCTTTACTTGTAAGATATTGACAGGCGAAGATCTATTGCCAAAATCTTTTCTGATATACGTTATTATTGATGCAACGGCATGATCATCCAGGTGATTGTTCTTTGGCATTAAGCCATTGTAAGATTTACCATTTACTGATATCTCCCCTTGCAATCCATTCAATATTACGGCGATTAATCGATCCGGATCCCCGCTGACCCACTCGGAATTTACCAGCGGAGGAAAACGGTTATTATCGCCTTTCCCATTTCTCTGGTGACACGATGCGCAGTAAGTGTTATATAATATGCTACCCTCCAGTTCACTGCCCTTGTGCAGGTTGTCTTTTACTTCGTCAGGCGTTTTTATATAAGATCGGGATTTTCTTTTTTCCATGTCAGCCAATTGCGGCTCACCAAAATTATTCTTTTCACCCGTATACATCACCCTCCAGATCTTTCCTTTGTTCGAGTCAGATATATACAATGAGCCATCAGGTCCTTCCGCCAGCCCCATGGGCCTGTAAAGCGCATCGCTCGTATTCTTGACAGTATCGACACCGGCAAAGCCGTCAGCAAAAACTTCCCACTTTCCGTGAGGTTCACCCTTTTCAAACGGAACAAAACAAACTATGTAGCCTGCCTGCGGATAGGGAGATCGGTCTGTTGAACCATGGAATGCCACAAACACCCCTTGTTTATACCTGGCAGGAAATTGGGTGCTCTGATAAAACAATAAATCCATCGGTGCCCAATGCCCGGGAAAGGCCATGGCAGGTTTATCAAACTGATCAGCCCTTCCGATTATTTTACCATCACCACCATAACCGGGTGCCAGGATATTTTTTTTCTGTATCTGATCGTAATACGCATAGGGCCAACCAAAATTGGATCGCTCTTTTACTTTAATCAATAACTCGGCGGGGAGTACTGCAGCTTGCCATGAAGAAAATAGATCCGGATACAGCGTATGAAAGTTATCCATTCCATTAACTACCGCATATACACTTTCATCTGCAGGACTCCATTGCATGCCAACGACACTCCTGATGCCTGTAGCAAACAGGGTACCATCCTTTTGGGTTAGCCCCGTTTTATTAGCCTCAAATTTCCAGATCCCGGCATGATTTTCAAGTTCAGGTGACGGATCTAATCCTGCGCCCCCGGGAATTCCTACCGGGCCATATTTTATGATATCCTGTCCCGCGTCTGATGGTGACCCAAACGGAACATACATGTTACCCTGATTATCAAAGGCAAGCGGTTTGGTTGTGTGCCAGTTTTTCACAACATTTTTATCCGTATCCGTCAAAACAATTTCTGTCTTCCCCTGTGGTATTAATTTTCCTGGCGTTAATGCATTCCGCAATACATTTTTTACCGTGCTGGTATACAGAAATCCATTATGGATGGTGACACCCACTGCAGAGTTCCCCTCATCTTTATAGTCACCAAAATAAACAATGGAGTCTGCTTTGCCATCACCACTAACATCGCGAAGGCCTACTGTACCTCCCGCACCATTCATAGCATCATTATAAGTCAATTTAACATAAATATCTCCGTTGGAATTTACGGCAATATGCCGTGCGCGTCCGATGCTATCAGCCACTACCAAGGCTTGAAAGTTGCCAGGCAGAAATATTCCTCCATTGTCAGGGTCACCATCCGGTAGCGCTATCCGGTTTTCGCATCGGCCAAACATTATTAGAGAAACAAGGACGGCAATCATCTGAAAGATTATCGGACCTACCGAGCTCAACCGAAAAAACTTTTTCTGCTTATTGCTCAACATTAATTCGATCAAACTTTGCCCCCCGTCTTGTAATGCCTGTATTCCATCATCCCGAAGTTTTAATTTATGCTTGGTGTTCTACTCTACTTTACTCTTGAAATTTTACGGCGGACAAACCATTCAGATCCCATACGATCTTTCCTTCCCGCAAGGTCAATTCTGCTTCCAGTTTTTCTTCGCCCTCGATTTTATTTCCGCCGGCATCCACAAAACCAAATTTTCCTTTTCTCAGACCCCACACCGCGATATCGGCAACGGCACCTTTGCTTAAATGACCGAGGTCTTCGCGCTTGATAGACCTCGCCGGAGACCAGGTGGCCCGA